>DASRMN010000001.1:0-12195 GCA_035647935.1 Clostridia bacterium
TAAATTAACTCCGATGTTAATAAACCTGCCGTCATCGCCTATTATCAAGCTATCCGCATTTATATAATCACCGTTACCGTTGCGCTGTTTTTTATATACAACAGTAATATCCGCCCCTGTATTCAAAAAATGTTCAAAAACCTCGGTTAGGTTCACTTTTGATATAATGTTCGGGTTAGCAACAAGTACATACTCCGCTTTGGAATCCATAAAAAATTTTTCGGTCGTATGATATTGATATATGTCGGAAGATCGTCTTTTTTCTTCATCAAACAGAGGCGGAAATATGGACAAACCGCTTGTTTTTCTATTCAGGTCCCAAGGTTTGCCGTCCCCCAGATGATTTAAAATAGACCTCACTTTTCTGCCGGTAAACACTGCAATTGTAGACAAACCGTGATTTATCATATTTGAAATAGTGAAATCCACTAATCTGTATCTTCCTGCAAAGGGCAACATATAGACAGGTTTATTCTTACACAGTGCCCCGAATTCGTTTCCTATATCCTCAAAACTGATTATACCCAAGCACCCTTCAAGCATATAAAGCTTCCCCCTGTTCCATATCGACAGAATCCTGTTCGATTAAACAAATACCATCTTCATATTCCTTGTTTATATTTTTGTTGGACTGCACCACCGTATTTTCCAATACTATGGCCCTGTCTATTTCAGTCCCCTTTTTGATAACAACATTGCTGAATATTATGCTGTCATTGACCACCGCATCTTCCTCTATGGTCGCTCCCGAAAAAACAACACTGTTGTTTACTTCACCCTCTATTATGCATCCTTCGCTTATCAAGCTGTTGTTTATGATGCCATTCCTCCCGATATACTGGGGAGGAAAGTGTTTTGTCCTTGTATATATCCTCCAGTCCTTGTCGTACAGGTTGAGGCTGCTATTTTTGTCCAACAAATCCATATTCGCTTCCCAATAACTCCGTATTGTACCGACATCCTTCCAGTAGCCTTTAAATGCCCATGCATACATACTGTTTCCCTCGTTCAACATCAGAGGAAGCACATTTTTACCGAAATCATGTTCCGACTTCCTGATTTTGCTGTCCTTTTTAAGGTAGTATTTGAGTATCTCCCAATTAAACATGTATATGCCCATTGAGGCCATGTTGTTCTTAGGGTTTTTCGGTTTCTCATCAAATTCCACTATCCTATTATCCGGATCTACATTTAAAATACCGAATTTATGTGCTTCTCTCCAAGGCACCTCAATAGTGGCTATTGTCACATCCGCATCCATTTCTATATGGTATTTCAACAATCTTCTATAATCCATCTTGTATATATGGTCTGCGGATAGAACGAGAACATATTTTGCATCCAGGTTATCTATATATTCTATGTTTTGATATATGGCATTGGCAGTGCCTGTATACCAATCTCCCTTGGCTTCACGCATAAACGGCGGCAATATTCTGAGCCCGCCTGTAATCCTGTCAAAATCCCAACATTCTCCTATCCCTATATGAGCGTTCAATTCAAAAGGTTTGTACTGAGTGAGTATTCCAATGTTGTCGATACCGGAATTGGTAGCGTTGCTCAGTGTAAAATCAATAATCCTGTATTTCCCCCCGAAACACACCGCAGGTTTAGCTATTTCTTGCGTCAATAATTTTAATCTAGACCCCTGACCTCCGGCCAAAAGCATGGCTACTACATTGTTGCTTTTTATCATAGAAGTTCACCCCTTTTCTGAGAACACCAAAAATCATATCCATACAGATCCTTTGCGGATCAAATCTATTCTGTCCGTCTCGGGATGCCACACCTCTTTAATATGAGTCCCCCTAATGGCGGTAAATCAATCCTTATGGAATATTTTCTATCATGAATGGGTTCTTTTTCCGACCCGTAATGTTTACTTTCTGAGAGATTCCCGCCGTACTCAATCTGTTCTGTATTTAATACCGTTCTGTAAACACCCGGGTGATCCACACCTATAGGATAATTCTCCCTTTCTATAGGTGTGAAGTTGAAGGCAGCTATTATTTTTCCCCCTGATTTGTTTATTCTTTCAAATGCTATAATACTTTCCTGATGGTTGGTATGTTCTATCCATTCGAACCCATCGTATGTATCGTCCAGTTCGTACAGGCATGTTTCCCCCCTGTAAAATTCATTTAAATCTTTCACAAATCTCTTCAATTTATTATGTTTTTCATAGTCTAAAAGGTGCCAGTCCAATCCTTTCTTTTCGTCCCATTCTATAAACTGCCCAAATTCTCCACCCATGAATATAAGTTTCTTGCCGGGATAGGCAAACATGTATAAATATAAAAGTCTTAGGTTTGCAAATTTCTCATCATAGGTGCCGGGCATTTTGTCAAGTAAACTTTTTTTGCCATGCACCACCTCATCATGGCTGAGAGGCAAAATGAATTTTTCGAAAAAACAGTAAGTAATCCCAAAAGTCAGTGCCCTTTGGTTGCCCTTTCTAAAGAGCGGATCCGTTTCCATATACTCCAAGGTATCGTTCATCCAGCCCATATTCCATTTATATCCAAACCCCAAACCCCCGTCTTCTATAGGTGCCGTAACCCGTGGCCAACTGGTGCTATCCTCAGCTATAATCTTAGTATGAGGAAAATACTGCAACAGCACCTTATTTAATTTCTTTAAAAATTCTATGGCCTGTATATTTTCGTATCCCCCGTATCTATTTCTGATATCCCTTCCCGCATGATTTAAGTACAGCATATAAGCAATTGCGTCTATTCTAAATCCATCTATATGATAATAATCGTGCCAATATACCGCATTCGAAATTAAAAAACTTGTCACTTCCGGTTTACTGTAATCAAAATTCAGTGTTCCCCATTCATTGTTTTCCGCCATGGCTCTGTTGGAGGATTCAAAACATTCTGTCCCGTCAAACTTGATTAAACCATGATCGTCCCTGCAAAAATGGAGGGGAACCCAATCCAGTATCACCCCGATTTCATTTTTATGAAACTGATTCACAAGATACATAAAATCTTTAGGTGTCCCGAACCTACTGGTTGGCGCAAAATATCCCGTTTGCTGATAACCCCAGGAACCGTCATAGGGATGCTCCATGACAGGCATGATTTCAACATGCGTAAACCCCATGGTCTTTACATATTCGACCAGCTTTTCAGCTAGGTCCACATAAGAATACCTAGAATTATCAGGCTTCCTCTTCCAAGAAGATAAATTTACTTCGTATATGGATATGGGTTTATTGTAATCAAGGGTTTTTCCTCCGGATTTTAACCATGGCTCGTCCTCCCATTTGAAACCTCTCAGGTTATAATATTTGGATGCCGTCTTAGGGCTTGTTTCCGAATGGAAAGCGTAGGGGTCGGACTTAATCCTGACTTCTCCCTTGTAGGAGATTATTCTGTACTTGTATGAGTCAAACTGTTTTACACCTTGTACACAAATATTCCACAGCCCTGTTTCCCCGATCATTTTTAGCGGAAGGTCGGTTTCATGCCAGTTGTTAAAATCGCCTATGAGATATATCTCTTTGGCCCTCGGAGCCCATACTATAAATCGCACCGCTTCTTTGTTATTTATGTTGATAGGATGGGCCCCTAAGAATTCATAACTTTTGTAGGACGTTCCCTTATTGAATAAATAGGAATCCTTCTCCCCGTTTTCCCAATAGAAATGCCTGCATTTCATAATATTGCCTCCTCATAATGTATGTATACCCAAATTCTAGATAAACAACTCATGTATTCCAAAAAATAAAAAGTATCAGCAAATTAAAGCTGATACTTTTCTTTTGTTGGAGGGCGACCAGAAGTCGCCCCTACTGCTGGCTTTGTTAAGGAGTGGCCAAAGATATATTTTATGCTTTTTCTATGCCCCATATTTCCTTGGCGTACTGGTCTATAGTTCTGTCGGAACTGAACCTTCCCGCGTTGGATAGATTCATCCAGCATTTTTTAGCCCATCCCATTCTGTCTTTAAAAGCGTCATTCAGGTCCTGCTGGGCATTTCTGTAGCTTTCAAAATCCTTTAATACATAGAAAACATCAGATCTGTGCCAGTCGGTTCCGTTTAGGAGTGAATTATAAATTTCTCCATATACGCCTGTACCCGCATCACTGAATGTTCCGTCTACCAGAGTATCAACAACCCTCTTCAAACCTTCCACGGTTTCATATTCATGTACAGGATTATAACTTGGGGCGATTTTTTCAATATCTTCAACCCTAAGCCCGAATATAAAGTTGTTTTCTTCTCCCGCTTCTTTCACTATTTCTATATTTGCCCCGTCATAAGTTCCTATGGTAGGCACACCGTTTAGCATAAATTTCATATTACCGGTTCCCGATGCTTCTTTTCCTGCAGTCGGAATTTGTTCCGAAACATCCGCCGCAGGAAACAGTTTCTCGGCATAGGACACATTATAATTTTCTACAAATACTACCTTAATCTTTTCAGAAACCTCAGGATCATTGTTCACTAACTGTTTTATATCATTAATATATTTTATAATTCCCTTTGCTCTCACATACCCCGGTGCGGCCTTTGCCCCGAATATAAATGTCCTTGGGACTATATCCAGTTGCGGGTTGGCCTTAATCCTGAAATAAAAATCCAGTATATGAAAAGCGTTCAATAGTTGCCTTTTATACTCATGAAGCCTCTTGATTTGAATATCGAATATCGAATTCGGATCTGTCTTTATTCCTTCTTTTTCAAACATATAGTCCGCCAAGCGTTTCTTTCCTATATGCTTGATTTCGAGGAACCTGCTCAATACATCCTTGTCATCGGCAAACTTCTCCAAATCTTTTAACCTTTCTAAATCGGTTATCCAATCCTCAGAATCCAGTAACTCTGTAATAAGATTTGATAATTCGGGATTGGATTTTAACAGCCACCTTCTCTGGGTTATACCGTTGGTTTTATTGTTGAATTTTTCCGGACTCAATCTATACCAATTATTTAATTCCCTGTATTTTAAAATGTTGCTGTGAAGCTCCGATACCCCGTTTACGGATTTTGAACCGTAAATAGCGAGCCAAGCCATTTTAATATGGTCATGGTTGATAATTCTATAGTAATCCAACTCACACCCTTGGAGGTCTTTATGACTCAATTTCTCCATAAGTTGATGGTCAATCCTTTCCACAATTCTGAACACGGAAGGTATCAGAGTTTTATAAAATCCCACAAACCACTGCTCCAAGGCCTCCGCCAACAAAGTATGATTTGTATATGCAAATACATTGGTAACTATATCCCATGCCTTGCCCCATTCCATACCTTCTACCTCTGTGAAAAGCCTCATCAATTCGGGTATGGCCACGGCGGGATGCGTATCATTCAATTGAATTGCATGGAACTGCGCAAAGTTGTCAAGAGTATCGTATTTTGCCTTGTGTTTTCTTATTAAATCCTGCAAAGATGCGGAAACAAAAAAGTACTGTTGTTTTAACCTGAGTTCCCTGCCTTCTTTATAAGCATCATTGGGGTATAGCACCTTAGTTATATTCTCCGCGCTGTTCTTTTCCTCAACAGACAGTTCATAATTTTGGTTGTCAAACTCTTTGAAGTTAAACTTTTCAAAAGGCTCCGATTTCCATAACCTTAAGGTGTTTATGGTATTTTGTCCATACCCGATAATAGGCGTGTCATATGGAACCGCCAAAACATCCCCATCTGCAAAACTCACTCTTACACTTTCCGATTGTTTTCTTATTGACCAAGGGTCGGGATACTCTAACCAATCGTCTCCTACCTCTACCTGAAAACCGTCCTTAAACAACTGTTTAAAAAGTCCGAATTCATACCTGATTCCGTACCCCGTCAATGGATAATCTAATGCGGAAGCCGAATCTAGGAAACAAGCCCCCAGCCTACCCAGTCCACCGTTGCCCAAAGCTGCATCCTCTTCCTGTTCCTCTATACGATTGTAACAAATACCCAAATCCTCTAAAACAGATTTCACTTCGGATTTACGCTTCATGTTTATTAGATTGTTGGTAAGGGACCTACCCATCAAATACTCTGCGGAAAGATAATATGCCTTTTTCTTTCCTTCAAACTTTTTTTCTGAAACAACCCATTTGGGAATAATATTTTCCATAATAGCCTTTGATACAACTACATACTTTTCTTTATCATTGCAACCTGATAAACCTTTTCCAAAAGTTGATAACGAAATTCTTTCCATAGTATTGACCATATTCTCCAAGACTAGCACCTCCTGTATATATAGGTCAACTCCCCTATCCTTTTTGCCAGCTCATCCGTTAAATCGGACTTGTTCATCCTCCAGGTCCAATTTCCGCACACACTGGACGGTTTATTCATTCTGGCACTGTCATCCAAGCCTAAAAAATCTTGCATGGGCGCAATTGCCAAATGAGCTGTGGAACCCCAAGCACCTCTGATAAATCCCCAATTAAAACCTTCTTCTTCACTCAATTTCAGATATTTTTTTGCATACTGAAAATCTTCCGATGGCATCTTTTCTATAAAACCCATAATAGTAGAATTATCGTGTGTACCTGTGTATACAACACAATTTTTATCAAAGCTGTGGGGCAAATAACGACCGTCCCCTTTGGGATCAAAAGCATACTGGAGAACCTTCATGCCCGGAAAACCTGTCTCTTCCATGAGCCTTTCTACTTCCTCGGTTATAAACCCCAAATCTTCCACTATAATATCCAAGTCCCCTAATTCCTCTTTTATCCTGTTGAACAACTTAATTCCAGGGCCTTTCACCCATTTCCCGCAAGTTGCATCCTTCGCACCATATTCTATTTCACAATAAGATTCAAATCCCCTAAAATGGTCTATCCTCAAGACATCGCAAAGCTCAAAGGACATTTTTATTCTCTGTATCCACCAACTGTATCCCTGTTTTTCCATAACATCCCAACTATATATGGGATTTCCCCAAAGTTGGCCTTCACATGAACATATGTCGGGCGGAACACCCGCAACCGTAATGGGACAACAAGAATCGTCTAAATTAAATAAATGCGGATTTGCCCAAATATCGGAGCTGTCCTCCGAAACATACATTGACAGGTCTCCTATGATATATATGCCCTTTTTGTTCGCATAATGTTTTAATTTTTTCCATTGATTAAAAAAGAAATATTGCGTAAATACCCAGAAATAAATTTCGTTCTTGTTAAGGCCTTCGAAGTCGGAAACTGCATCTGAACCCGAATTTTTGTAATGTTCATCCCACTCCAACCATGGGTTCCCGTTATTCTCAGTCTTTATACCCATGAAAAGCGAAAAATCCCTTAGCCAATAATAATTTATATCATAAAATGATTCCAATTTATCCTGTATATCTTTTTTGGCCCTTTCATATGCCATCCTCAAAATTTCCATTTTGTTTTTATACAGTAGCTCATAGTCAACCTTATGGGGATTTTTGCTCAGTTCGAACTTCTGTACCTCGCTTTCGGTTAGATAGCCCAATTGTATCAAATCATCCAGATCTATAAAATACGGATTGCCTGCAAATGCAGAAAAACATTGATATGGTGAATCCCCGTAGCCGGTCATTCCTAGGGGCAGTATCTGCCAATATGTCTGTTTTGCCTTTACCAAAAAATCGACAAAACTATATGCCTCTTTCCCGAAATCGCCTATTCCGTAAGCGCCCGGTAAAGAAGATATGTGTAATAATATGCCGCCGGCTCTTTTTTTCATAGTTCGCCCCCCTTTTGAACAATGGTTAAACAACCGTTAAACAATCGTTCAATAATAGTTTATCAATCATTTAGCAATAATTCAATGGTATCTAAATATTGGCTATTTACCCAGTAGTCGACACAGATTCTTTATGAGCCGAGTTTATTTTATCCGTTTCAGAACGGCAAAAATACAGGATTTTCGTGGTGACGACAAAAATATTCAGTGGTAGATAAAATGACTATTTACCCAACAGTTTAAACATGTTTTTCTTGTATGCTTCTACCCCTGGCTGGTTAAAAGGATTGACTCCCAGCAGATATCCGCTCATGCCGCAGGCCTTTTCAAAAAAGTAAACCAAATATCCGAAATAATAAGGTGATATTTCCGGAATATTAACGATAAGATTAGGCACGCCCCCATCCGCATGGGCGGCAATTGTGCCTTTCATAGCACTTTTGTTTACAAAGTCTAGGGCTTTTCCGCTTATATAATTCAATCCGTCCAAGTCATCCCCGTCCTTTGGAATTGAAATCTCTTCCCTCGGTTTTTCTACATTTAATATGGTTTCAAATATATTCCTTTTGCCATCCTGCATATATTGACCCATAGAATGCAAATCTGTTGTAAAGTTCAGGGACGCGGGGAATATGCCTTTCCCATCCTTGCCCTCGGATTCCCCAAAAAGTTGTTTAAACCATTCCCCGAAATAAAACAGATTCGGTTCATAGTTCACAATAACCTCAATTGTTTTTCCCATGGAATATAATATGTTTCTTATGACAGCATATTGGTAGGCCGGGTTGTTGTCGATATTACTGTCCGATAAATGTTCCATTGCCATTTTTGCGCCCTGCATAACTTCCTCTATGTCTATTCCCGCTACAGCCATAGGAAGCAATCCTACAGGAGTCAATACGGAATATCTTCCTCCGATGTCATCAGGTACTACAAATGTTTCATAACCTTCCCTGTCTGATAATTTCTTTAATGCCCCGCTTTTTTTATCGGTTGTTGCGTATATCCTCCTTGCTGATTCCTTTTTGCCATATTTTTTCTCTATACGCTCCCTCAGTATTCTGAATGCAATCGCCGTTTCTGTAGTCGTTCCCGATTTTGATATGACGTTTATACAGATGTCCTGATTATCATTGTCGATAATATCCAGTAATTCTTTCAGGTAGGTGGAGCTGACATTATGACCTGCAAAATATACTTTGGGGCCGTTTCGTTTTTTCCTTGGCAGTTCATTATAAAAATTATGGTTAAGCATTTCTATGGCCGCTCTCGCCCCCAGATAAGACCCCCCTATGCCCAATACTATAAAAACGTCGCAATCATCCCTTATTTCTTTTGCAGCAAATTTAATCTTTTCTAACACAGGGGGGCAGTCTCCCTGTGTCCTGTACATCGCATTGGGCAAATCCACCCATCCCGAAAACTCACTGCCTTCCCCTGTTCCCTCATGAAGCATATTATGACACAAATTCACTCTTTCCTGTAAAGCCATTATTTCTTGTTCCCCTACAAAATCAAGGGATTTCGAATAATCAAATGTTACCCTGTCCATACTCCGCCTCCTAATAAAACACAGGGAGACAGTCCCGAGATTACTAAAAAAGTCCCGAATTATGTCATTCTGAATGTAACGAAGTGAAATGAAGAATCTTTAGTATGTTGGAAATACAAAATTCTTCGCTTCGTTCTGAATTTGCATGTGTTACCTACACCACGATAAACGAAAGCATTATTTTAAAATACAGATCCTTCGCGGGTCAAACTAATCCTGCTCGTTTCAGGATGACAAAAACGCGGGGCTTTCATAGCAATGACACTTTACGGTGCATTTTATAAAAATAGTACCTTTTCAGCAGTCCCAGACAGTCCCCGTGTATCTTTACCGGTCCCCGTGTATTTTTACCTTTTTTTCTATCCAAGCCATGGTTGTGGTCAAAGACTCCCTGCTTTCATCCATTGTATCGCCCCTAAATCCGCCATATATTTTAAGCTTCGGTTCGGTTCCCGAGGGTCTTAAACATACCCAACATTCATCCTCTAATATGAATTTAATCACATTGGATTTGGGTAATTTTATCTCTTCCACCTTGCCATTGTTATGCAGGTAGATTCTTTTTTGTGATTCGTAGTCCTCTGTATATAAAACTTTTTTATCCCCCATGGTTTTTAGGGTGTTTACCCTGAAATATTCCATAATGTCCCGCATTTTCCTTAGCCCGTCTTTACCTTCTAATGTAATAGATATTAAATCCTCCAGAAAATATCCATATTTTCTGTACAATTCCATCATGGCATCATATAAATTCATTTTCATCGAATGATAGTATGCGGCCATTTCACATATCAACATGGAACCTACAACAGCATCTTTGTCTCTGGCATGTGTTCCCGCCAGATAACCGAAACTCTCTTCATACCCGAATAAAAAGGTCCTTTCGCCTGTTTCTTCGAATTGTTTTATCTTTTCACCTATATATTTGAATCCTGTCAATGTATTTATAGTTTCAATATTATAATGTTTAGCAATGTTCGGTCCCATCTCGGATGTTACTATGCTTTTCACTATTACGCCGTTTTGAGGTAACATGCCCTTTTCATCCAGCGTCTCCAGAATATAATTAACCAAAAGCGCTCCGATCTGATTTCCTGTGAGTCTTATATATTCCCCGTCTCTATCCTTTACTATAGCTCCCACCCTGTCGCAATCGGGATCTGTACCCATAATCAAATGTGCATCTTTCTTCTTAGCCAGTTCTATGGCTAGTTTAAAGGCCTTTTTGTCTTCGGGGTTGGGATATTCCACGGTTGAAAATTCCGAGTCCGGCATTTCCTGCTCGGGAACGACAAAAATATTATTGAATCCTATTTCCTTTAATACTCTCTTTACAGGTACTCTCCCCGTTCCGTGCAGAGGAGTAAGTACTACCCTGAAATCATCAGTTACTTCTTTTATCGTTTCTCCCCTTAATGATTGTTTTTTAACTTCCTTGATATACGCATCATCCACCTGTTCGCCTAGGTATGTTAAAAGTCCCTTATCTTTTGCTTCTTCTTTATCTAATATTTTAACGTTTTCGAAATCATCAATAGATGCTATAGAGTTTGTGATCGCTTTCGCTTTATCCGTTGCTATTTGAGCGCCGTCTTCCCAATATACCTTATACCCGTTATATTCAGGGGGGTTGTGACTTGCCGTAACCACCACCCCGGAAATGCAGTTTAAATATCTGATGGCGAAAGAAAGCTCGGGGGTCGACCTCAGGTCCTTAAAGAGATACGCTTTTATCCCGTTACCGGCAAAAACTCGGGCAGATTCTTCCGCGAATTCCCTAGACATTCTCCTGCAATCATATGCAATGACCACCCCGCGTTTCTTTGCTTCTTCACCCTTTGTTTTTATATAACTCGCCAGTCCCTGTGCCGTCTTTCTGACCATATATTTATTTATTCTATTGGTTCCCGCGCCTATAATTCCCCTGAGCCCCGCGGTACCGAACTCTAATTCTTTATAAAATCTGTCCTCTATTTCTTTCTTATTATCTTTTATCTCCCACAGTTCCTGTTTTGTAGCTTCATCAAAATAAGGTTCATTTAACCAATTATTGTAATTTTCAAGTGCAATAGAATCCATAATGTTCCTCCCTCTTACCGGTGGTTGAAATCACCACTACCTTTTACCGGGTGATTGGAATCACCATTCCTTCTTACCGGCGATTGAAATCGCCTCCACACACCTACTAGGCGATTAAAATCGCCTCTAACTATGTCCGACTCTACCCGTATTGTATATTCTATACTATATCATACCCAACCATTCCGAATTTAAAGTTGTATTTCGATAATCTAGGTGGTCAGTGGGGACAGGTTCCTGTGACCACCATAAAGCCAAATAAAGTTAGGACAAATTGGTAACTGATGGTGGAAATCACAGTGGTCACAGGAACCTGTCCCCACTGACCACTCCCACTGACCACTTCAAACCAAGGCATAAGAAAAAGACTACAGCAAATTTCAATCAATCAAAATCTACCGTAGCCTCAGTTTCGCTTGTTATTCGGCATTGTCTTTCTCATTATCTCTGTTAATAGCCAAGTTGCGTGATAGCTGCTTGTACAACTCCTGCGCAAGGCCTATGCCCCTTCCTTTTGCCATACACTGCGCCATTTGCTCATCCTGCATTTCCTCAAATATTTCCCTAGCGTAGCTTCTTTCTTCAAACCCGCCTATTTGCTGTGTATTTCTTGCCTGCTTTAATAATATGTTTATAAAAATACTTTCAAACTCTTCACATACTTCCTTAAGCCTTTTGGAATCTTCCGTATGTTTTATATTTGCTGTTTTATCTATTTGGCCCAGTGGGTTCATCGGCCTAAAATTAATCATAACATTCACCTACATTTTTAAATTTATAATGTAATTTTAACATATCATGTGAACATTTGCTAGGTTTTAATTTTATATTGCTGAAAAAATGCAACACCGGAAAGATATGATACTTGACACTATCTCTTATAT
>DASRMN010000002.1:0-5307 GCA_035647935.1 Clostridia bacterium
CTATGTAGCTTCCCAAACCCTTCCATAACCCCGGCACAACCCTCGGCTAATTTTTTACCCGCCTCTATTAATTCCTGATAGGATTCTTTATGGTCTATCATCATTATTGTCACCCTTCCTCCCTGTTTTTTGTTTGTAATACTCTATTTAATTTTCCCCAAAACCGATAATTTATTAGTCTGCTTTAGGTTCACTTCCCCCGGAAGGAATTATTTTTATACTAACATAAATAATGTCCCCTATTTTTGCTAATCATAGTACAAGAGGACATTTTTGATATAATGGATTCAGGGGTGAATACATGGAATATAATATAAGAACCGTCAGGGAACAAGAATTTGTCAGAATAACCCATATAATAAGAAAAACAATACAGAATAGAAATATTAAGGACGGAATAGCCGTTATTTTTGTTCCCCATACTACGGCGGGGATAACTATAAATGAAAGTGCGGACTCGAATGTAATAATAGATATACTGAATGGCCTGAATAAAAATTTTCCGGTACGGGGTGACTATTTCCATCTGGAGGGAAATTCCCATGCTCATATAAAAGCATCCATAATCGGACCTTCGGTCAGCATTATAATAGAAAACGGCAAATTAAAGCTTGGGACTTGGCAGGAAGTATACTTTTGCGAATTTGACGGGCCCAGAAACAGAAAAGTTTTTATAAAATTAATTGAGGGATAAAGAATTAACACGGGGACGGCAGACTGTGTGAAAAAGCACTTTTCTTACTTATCGTCATCCTGAGACGTACAGAATAAACCCCCGCGAAGGATCCCTAAAGGATGAGATCCTTCGTGAGCACCGTTTATACTGTCCGTCTCAGGACGACTTCATCGGATTCTTCGTAAGTACCGTTAATACTGCCAGTCTCAGAATGGCACAAAGCTGAAATCCGGAGTGACAATTTTCACACAGTCTGACGGTTAACCGTCCCCGTGTTAATTTACATCTCCCTCCTGCCTTCGAGCGCTTTTGCTAATGTCATTTGGTCTGCATATTCGAGATCCCCGCCTACGGGGATACCATGAGCTATACGCGTTACCTTGATTCCCATAGGTTTCAGGAGTTTAGATATATACATTGCGGTAGCTTCACCTTCAATGTTGGGGTTTGTTGCAAGAATTACTTCTTCTACAGACTGATTGGCTAAACGAGTTAACAATTCCTTAATTCTGATATCTTCCGGGCCGATCCCTTCCAGCGGTGATATGGCTCCGTGCAGAACATGATAATATCCCCTGAATTCCTTGGTTTTTTCCATAGCTACTACGTCCCTAGGGTCTTCAACAACACAAATAACCATAGGATCTCTTCTTTTATCACTGCATATATTGCATATTTCTCTGTCCGTCAAATTTGTGCATACTCTGCAATACCTAACGCCCTCTTTAGCATTTACAATTGCCTCGGCCAGATTATGTACATCCTGTTTGGACATACCTATGACATAAAACGCCAATCTTTGGGCAGTTTTTCTCCCTATTCCGGGAAGTTTTGCAAATTGTTCTATCAGTTGGGCCATAGACGTCGAATAGTAATTCATAATTTGTATTCCTCATTTCTGGGACGATGCCCGGGAAGGCCCCGAAAAATTCAATAATTTAAGATTCGCATACCGTATATAGTAATAAATCTAATTTAAAGTACTGTATATTGTATAGTGCAGCTTAAAATGGATACTTTTTCGAAGGTTTCCTTAGCACCGATAAGTTAAAACAACCCGGGTATGTTCATTTTCCCTGTTATTTTGCTCATTTCCGAAGCTACCATGTCTTCCGCGGCACGGATAGCTTCATTAATAGCTGCTATAATTAAATCCTGCAGCATTTCTATATCATCCGGATCCACCACCTCCGGTTCTATTTCAATTCCCACAATTTCTTTTTTCCCTGTAATTTTAACAGAAACAGCTCCCCCGCCCGCAGTGGTTTCCAACACCTTCTCTTCTAATTCTTTTTGTGTTTGCTCCATTTGCTTTTGCATCTTCTGAACCTGTTTCATCATGTTACCCATGTTTGGTTTACCCATTCCCGGAAAACCGCCTCTTCTAGCCATTAAAAATTCCTCCTTAGATTTTAAAAATTTTTTTATGCCGGGCACCAAACTGTCACCAAATTTTGAGCAACAACTTGATAACTTAGTGCCTGACACCGATAATGCTAGCCGTCCACTATATCCATTATATCAAATATTTTTTCAGGCAGTGTCTCTTCAAGTTTTTTTATTGGGTCTTCCTGTTTATCTGAATTTTCCGATATGGCGGACCCCTTCTCTATTATAAATGAAGGCCTTATATTTTGGCCTGCAAATTTCAAAATTATATCGGATATATATTCTTTGGTTTCTTCCTTATTCAGCCTGTTGAGATGAACTTCAAATCCTTTTTTTAATGAAATGGTTAATATCCCTTCCCTCAGTTTTTCCAAGGTTCCGGTTCCTGCCCTCAACAGGGCTCCTATATATACCTTTCCGTCTTTTTCCGTCTGATTTAAAACCTGTTCCCAAACACCCTTAATGGTGCTCAGGACCCTGTCTTCGTCCTTCGCTTTTTCACTACCTTTTAATTCCCCATCGTCTTTTGGTTCTTTGCTACCTCTAGGTTTTTCGTTATATTCCGATGTTTTGCTGATTTTTGATTTTTCATATTCGAGCTTTTCATCATCCTTTGATTCTTCATTATTTCCCGGTTTTTCTTTTTGATCCGTTTTCTTTTTCATATGCTCCATATGCATAGATTTTTCTTCTGATTGTTTTCTGACAGTATCCTGTCTTTGAACATCAGAATGTACTGTTTTGTCTCTAATTTTGTCCGTTCCATGAGCCGACACTTTATTGCTGTCTCTGCCAACGTTTGTTTTTCCCCCGTCATTTTTGCTGACAACCATTCCTCCTGAAGCTACTATCTTTTCCAGTTGTTTTACCCTCTTTATAATTCCCTCCAATGAATCGTCCAATTCTTTATTGCACAGACTTGCAACGGCAATCTCCATCAACACCCTAGGTTGTGACGAGTGTTTTAATTTCGGTTCGATATCGGATAAGGTATAAATAAAAGAACTTATCTGATTTATATCGAACAATTTGCCCTGTTCTTTGAATTGTTCCAACCTTTCCTCCGATAAGGTTAGAAGTTCATCTGTTTCTACTTCCAATTTAGCAAATAGAAGACTCCTAAAATGAAGTATCAAATCCTTCATCAGTTGGTTGGCATCCCTGCCTTCTGCAAACATTTTATTAATAAGTGTAAGCACTCCGGGTGTGTTCTGTTTTGCTATGTTTTCAGCTAAACCGAATATGGATTCATAATTGACCGTACCCAGCATATTGATTACATCATCATATCCCAAAATTTCACTGTTGAAAGATATGCACCTGTCTAGAATGCTCAAAGCATCCCTCACCGCACCTCCGGAATTTAAGGCTATCAAATGCAAGGCTTCCTTTTCATAATCAATCGGTATCTCCTTGCAAATTAAAGATAACCTGTCCACTATATCCTTTATTTTAACAGGTCTGAAATCAAATCTTTGGCATCTGGATAATATAGTCGGCGCCACCCCTTGGGGCTCCGTAGTGGCCAATATAAAAATAACATGGACAGGAGGTTCTTCTAATGTTTTTAGGAGTGCATTAGAAGCTTCCTTGGTAAGCATGTGTACCTCGTCTATTATATATACTCTATACTTTCCTACAGACGGATTATATTTAGTATGTTCCCTTAATTCCCTTATATTATCTATTCCTCTGTTGGAAGCGGCATCTATTTCTATAACGTCCATTATGCTTTCATCCAAAATACCCTTACAAATCTCGCAGTTATTACAAGGATTGGCATCTTCAGGGTTTGTACAATTTACCGCCCTAGCAAATATCCTTGCTGTGGATGTCTTTCCCGTTCCCCTCATCCCCGTAAAAAGGTAGGCATGTGCTATATTAGAATATCTGATTTGATTTTTCAAAATAGTGACTATTTGCTCTTGGCCTATTATATCTTCAAAAACTTTAGGCCTCCACCTTCTGTATAATGCCTCATAAAACATGTTTTCACCTTCGTTTCTTTGCGTAAGCTCCATCCTGTATCAGTTTTTTAAATTTGCTCAAACAAGACTGCTATAAAATTCTTTTCATAGACGCCATTCACATTACCCTTTTATTTTTCTTTAAACGATAGAAAACTGATTTTTTCCTTTGTTATAACCGCTATATTGTCGTCGGATAATGCAAAACATTTTAAAACATCAGCGGTATATGGATATTCCATTTTTAAATTTCCGTTTTTATTATACTTAAATATTGTTCTCAGAGAACAAGTTATTATATCATTTTTATAGCTGTCTATGTTAATAACCTCTTCGCCCTGTTTTATTTCGCTGAACAATTTTCCGTCATGGGACAATGTTTTAATTGTGTTTTCGGTAGGTGAATAAATTATGCTGTTTCTGTTGCTACCTTTACTGTATGTTATTATATGGTCCCTGTTTTTAGTGTTTATAATTGTTATGGGATCACTGAAATCAGTCTTCCAGTTTGTCGAATTGTCTTCGCTTATACTGAATATATTCTTTTCGTCTATTGCAATCAGGTTTCCTTTTTCATTATAAAATATATTTAAAATAATTTTATCCCTAAAATTTTGCGAACTGAGTAGGTTTGCTTTTAAATCGTATATCAATATATTATTTTCCAAGCTGTCTTTGTTTATATTTATTGTGCTTATGGCCATTCTATCACAGGCCTTCGAAACAGCTATGTTCGTTATTTCTCCTTCTCCCAATATTGTTTCGGATACCTTTTTCCCCTTATCATTTATAATAACTATACACTGAATCGGATTTTCAGTGCCATAATGTAATACCACATAATTATCGTCGCAGACACTAAAATTTTTATAATTTTTGTCCAAGGGGCTTTTATATACCTGTTCCCCCTTTTTGTTAATGCGTAATATTTGATTTTTGTTTTCGTCTACTATATAAATACTGTTGGAATTTGTTTTTATTACAGGCCTGTTTATTGACAGATTGACACTCCACAGCTGTTCCCCCGTCATGTTATAAAGAGCCAAGACTCCCCCCTGATATTTTATCAGTTCATTATCAAGCCTTTCATAGATTATTTGATTGCTATGTGGGGTTTCCACCTCTTTTATTATAGTAATTCTCCCCTTGTCCAAATTTGTTTTGGCTTTCAGATATTTTATCGTTCTGGGGTTTACCATAAGCACAACTATGGTTACGGCAATTAAAATCCATAAACCCTTGTTCTTGTTTTTCATAATCTCAATCCCCTTACGC
>DASRMN010000003.1:0-4516 GCA_035647935.1 Clostridia bacterium
TTGCTATATGTCCTATTATAAAATAAAGATTTAATTATTTATAAATAATTTATAACAAGTAGATATCCCATTGTTATATTTTTTAATTTTGACCTAAACTATTTTACCGGAAAATCAAAATACGTATCCGGATAGGGTTCATCCCTAAGACCATAATGCCACCATTCCTTAACATACGCCTCAAACCCCGCTTCAACCATGGCATCACGCAATATATTTCTATTCGCTTCTTGTTGTTTAGTGATAAGTCCTGTACCATGATGGGATATTTCACCAAAAAAATCGAAGCCGCTGCCCATATCGATTTCACTACCTGTTTCAGTATCCACAATTGTCAGATCTACTACACTTCCTCTTGTATGCCCTGATTTACTGGCTATGTACCCGAGTTCAAACAATCTGGTTTTATCTATGTTTGGGTAATACTGTTTTTTCATTTTTGTATCATTAATGTCCTCCGCCCATTTGATAAAATCATTGACTGCCCTCTGTGGACGGTAAGCATCGAAAATTTTAATGCGATACCCCTGTTCCTCCAAAATCTTGCTTGCCTCCTTGAGTGCCCGTGCGGCTTCTACAGTAAGGATCGCCTTCGGGGCTTCGTAGCCGTCAACACGTCTTCCTAAAAAGTTGTTATCGCTATAGTATCTCATTTCGAGCTCTGCAGTTTTGATTTCATCCGTCAGGTATACAAAGCCCTCAGGAACATCTGAATTGCAACCACCCAGTACAATTGCCAAAATAACTAAGAGAACAATAAATACATTAAACCGCTTTATTACTGATTTCATATTTTACGACCTCCACCTGTTAATTTTATATTCAACAGGTTTTTAAATAATACCATATAGTATTTACATTTAAGACAATTGCTAAACGATTATTCAATACAGGGGAACAGCTTTTTTGTACTGTATGTGCCACAAGTAGGAGACCAGAGGTCTTCCCTACTTCAGCATATTACATAATTAATCGTGGCTCCATGCAATCGTATGTTTGGCAAACATGGAGAGTGGAGGGAGCCCCCAGTTTAATCAGGACATTTTATCTATAAAATAAATTAATACAGGGTATCATCAATCAAATAAGGAAAGTTGTTCTACGGCAATAGTTGTGAAGTTAGAAACAGTCAAACCTATCAACCTGATATTATCCGTTATATCCATTTCATCCAAGAGATACATGCCCATTCCAAATATCTCATCTGCAAGATTTATGTAGTTGTTTAATGTCTTGCTTCTAGTCCGGAGTTGAAAATTTTCATCTTTTATTTTTAAGGTAACTGTCCTGCAGTAAAACTGCCTTCTTTCCAAGGATGAGGCTAAATCTATAGCAAATCTATGTAAATATTTTTTGAGTAAATCTCTATCTTTAGTATCATTCCTAAAAGTACGTTCGGTCCCTATGGATTTTCTTTTTCTTTCCGTATTTATCTCTCTGCTGTCTATACCCCGAATCCTATTATAGATGTCCATACCGGATTTTCCGAAAAAGTTTGTAAGAAAGTTTTCTGAAAGCCTAAATAGGTCCTTGACTGTATATATGCCTATATTGTTTAACTTTTTGGATGATTTAGGTCCTATTCCATGCACTGATTTAACTGATAAGGGCAACAATATGTCCGGTATCATATCCCTTGTTATTATCTTAATTCCATTTGGTTTATTCCAATCGGAAGCAAGCTTGGCCAAAAATTTATTGTATGAAATGCCTATGGACACAGTTAAACCGGTAGCCCTTTTTACCTCTCTTTTTATTTCCATAGCTATTCTAAGAGGTTTTTTCCCTGTATCGGATATATCCATGTACGCTTCGTCGATTGACAGTGGTTCAATTAAATCGGTAAAGCCATATAGAATTTCGAAAATTTCTCCCGATACCTTCTTGTACCTTTCCATCCTTATGGGTACAAAACATCCCCTTGGACATTTTTTTCTTGCTATATAAATTGGCATAGCGGAATGAATGCCATATTTTCTGGCCTCATAATTTGCAGTAGTTACAATACTTCGATTGTTCGTTCCTCCCACAATAACCGGCCGTCCTTTTAATCCCGGGTTGTCCTGTTCTTCGATAGAAGCATAAAAAGCATCCATATCTAAATGAATTATGTTCAGTTTTTTAGTGGATTCCAAAATATATCACTCCATTAACGTACATCGGATTCTTCAGTCGCTTCCCTTGTATCCTTGGACAAGCCTGACTCCATTTATCCACAAATCGCCCCTAAAAATGTAAAGGGATAGCCCTTTGTTTGCTACATTTTATGCAATGGAATATGAAGGAATCGTAAAAAATCCTTTACGGTTTTTTATGGTTTTTAAATTATGAATATTATATCATCAGGATCCTTCGAGGGCCAAATCATATGCCTTAAACTATTTTTTTGCCACACATTTTGCAAAATTTTGCCCTAGGGGAATTTTCATGACCATCGGGACATAATACCTGGTCAATGATTTCTATAACAGGCCTCTTGGCCCCACACCTGCTGCAGAATTGAGCACCTTCTTTCCAAGGTTTCCCGCAACTGCATACAAGGGGAATATCCAAAATCTCCACATCATTTCCCTTTCCTTCTACATAATCTGATATATCTGCAGATTCCCCTGCATTTACAGATTCCCCAATTTCTATAGGTTCCCCCGTATATGCAGGTTCCTCGATTTCTACATTGCCAGGCACCTTTAAAACCTGTGATGGTTTTTTTATGGCGGAATAGATTTCGCCTGCTTTTGCTAGTGTAGATTCCATAAGTTCTTTTCGCTGTGCCGTTCTTTCATTACCTACTAAAATCATACTTTCTATTTCATCAAGCAGAGCTTTCATAAAATTACCCCCTCGAATAGTACTTTTCGATATATGTGACAATCTGTGTACGTCCCCTTTTGTCACTTTTGTCACTTTTGTCAACCTAGGCATTGATTATTTTTTCTTCAAAGGTAACATTTTCCCTGGAGAGTCCATTGTGGAGCATGGATGTCAAAAGCGGTACGGCCTCTGCCAGACCGTTTGTTTCAGGCATTGTAAAATACGCCGCGATAATAACCTGTGTGCCGGCACCTAACAAATCTATTGCATCGCCGATTTTGGAAAGTACAAGAGCTATTGGGGCACCATACCCTGTAAGGAGTGTAACACCCGCAACAACTTTCACCAATGCGGAAGTAAGAAAAGACATCATATTAACCAGATTGTCAACATCCTGCCATGTTGCAATATTAGTCGGGTCAACAAAAAATCCCTCGCTGAAAGCCGTCTCATATTTTTTCATAATTAAAATCAATTGATCAATGCTTTTACAAACAGTCTCAAACGAATCCGGGCTGACACTTGTAATCCATCCCGCATTATCTGTGTCTGTTCTGAGACAATCCCGCGCCAAACTATGTATATGATCCTCAAAGTCGCGCCTCTGTTCCTGCTCCATTTTAGACCATTCTCTCCATTGAGTTTCATGCCAATTTCCCGAAGGTTTTTCCCCGCTTTTAACTATGCTTATAAGTCCACTGCCCGACAGCAATTGGGATGCTCTTTCCGCGGCCTCATATTCCAATACTATTCTGCTTTTCGACATATAATTGGCATAACGTGACCTATACACTTCTGACACTACAGGCTTTACATTATCTTCAGCCTTGAATCTTTGCTCCCAAGTGCCGATATAATCAAAAAACGCCTGACTCAACTGTTCGGATAATGTAGAAAGATTTTCCGAAACACTTTCGTAAGAAAACGCCCATTTAGCAGTTTCTGTGGTGACGTCCTTTCCCGCGGTATAAGTTATGCCTATCTCTTTACGCATTTCCTTCAACAAAACCTCAAACTCCTTCTTAAATACATCCTGCTGTTTTCCAACCATGGTAAGTTTCGTTTCCAAACGACCTATCTCTTGCTGATATTTGGCTATTTTTTTGGGTAATTCCCTTGCACTCAATCCTTGTAGAACTACCTTTTCACCATATGCCTTTGTTAATCTTTGAAGCGATTCTGTGGGTTGCTTCGCCATGGCTTTCTCAAATTGTTTAAGAAATTTTTTAGAAGTTTCAAGTTCATGACTCACCTGAATAAGGGATTTTTCCAAATCAGGGATTTTAGCACCTAATTTACCTATATCTGACTTTGCCACTGTGGCCTTTGCAGCAAGGGTCCGTTTTACATCAGACTGCTCTAAGATTCGTTTTTGCAAATTTTTAGATTCAATATTTACTGCCGAACCTTGAGAAATGCCCCATTCAACAAATAAAATGGCTAATTCCACTAATAAACTTACAAAATTATCGAAAATCCTCTTAGCCGCATTATTGCGAAGTTTATATGAAAACTCAAGGTATTTAGTCATAATAACACATTTTGTAAAGAAAGTTTCAGTGAGATTTAGCTTGTCATATAACCCGTTTATTGAATTCTTTACCCCATCTTCGGTAGACCCTGCAAGAAAAGAAACAATACCCCTTCCGAATTGTCTTACATCTCTATCAAGTCCACCATCTACTTCGCAAGCTTTGCTACATAT
>DASRMN010000004.1:0-5575 GCA_035647935.1 Clostridia bacterium
CCAAGCTATAGAGAAGTTAATGGGTTCTTGGATTGTAGAGTTTGGCGAATTGCAGGCCTTCAGCCGGTCGGAATCCAATGCCATTAAAAGATTTGTTACGTCTCAGGAAGACCGGACTCGGCTTGCATATGACAAAAGAACTTCTTTTTTAAAGCGGCAATGTGTGTTTGCCGGGACTACTAATAAGAGTGAATTTTTAAAGGATGATACCGGTAATCGGAGATTTTGGCCGGTTGAGGTTAAGGAAGAAGGGCGGTCCAAAAACGTTTTTAAGGACTTAGCTAATGAAAGGGATTTGATATGGGCAGAGGCCGTTGTACTATGGAGAGATAGAAAAGAGTCTATATATTTGACCGAGGAAGAGGAAGAGTTGGCCAGGTTGGAGCAGGAAGAGCATAGAGAAATCAACGAAAAAGAAGGTCTGATTGTGAACTATTTAGATACCTTGTTACCTGAAGGTTGGGACAGTATGGATCTGTATGAACGGAGAAGTTTTCTTCAGGGAGCGGATGTGTTGGAAGGTACTGAAAGGAGAGACAAAGTCTGTGTGTTGGAAATATGGTGTGAATGTTTGGAGAAGAATAGATCGGATCTGAGAAAAACAGATTCTTTAGAAATTAATGCGATTTTAAATAGTTTGGGCGGATGGAGTGGTAGGGATAAAAAACTATATTGCTTTAATTTATACGGTAGACAGAGAATATTTAAGAGAATAAATTAAAGGATTAGCCTGAACAAAGTGAACAAAGTGAACAAACTTTTTTTGGACTTTGTTCAGTAAAAAATCTGATAAAATCAATGGTTTAAAGCCTCTCTGAACAAAGTGAACAAACTTTTTAGGGTATGGGTTGTTTATTAAGATTAGGGATGTACTTAGGCTTTAGGCTGTCCCTAAAGTGATGTTTTGCCTATATAGGGGATTGTTGTTCACTTTGTTCCGTAAGACGTGTAAGCATTGAAAAACTAGCATTTGGCAGTGAACAAAGTATAAATGGACTTTGTTCACTGAAATAAACAGGAAAAAAGGTGGTTAAATATGAAAATTTATGAGGACGGTGAGCTGGCGGAAGACAAAAAATGTTGTATTTGTGAGACAGACAGAGAAGTTTTTTATAGTGGAAAATTAGATGCTTTTATGTGTAAAAGGTGCATGTGTAAAATACTAGAAAGGGTAGGTCATGTAAAAAAGAAATAGGAGTGATGTAATTGACTTATAAAAAATGGACAGCTGAAGAGATAAGTTATCTTAAAGATAAATGGAATGTGGAGACAACAGAAAATATTGCGATATCTGTAGGCAGATCCTATAATTCTGTAATGAATAAAGCCCTATATATTGGTTTAGGTCCAAACAATAAAAAGAAGATAGCAAAAAGAAACTGGACTAAAGAAGAGGAAAATTATTTAGCGGAAAATTGGGGCAGTATCAGTATCCCTACAATAGCGAAAAATTTAGGTAGATCAGTATCAGCTATACAGAATAAAGCCCGACGATCAGATTTAGGGCCTTTCCTTGAATCTGGGGATTATATATCCATCAATCAATTAATGGTAGCGATGTTTGGAAGAGGTATAGGAAAAGAATACACCCTAAAACAATGGATTGACAAAGGCCTTCCTATAAAAACAAAAAAAGTAAATAAAAATAGTTTCAAAATCATATACCTTTGTGATTGGTGGGATTGGGCTGAGATGAACAGTACATTAATAGATTTTTCTAAACTAGAACCCCTTATGTTAGGGAAAGAACCTAAATGGTTAGAGGACCAGAGGAAAGCAGACCAGGAAAAGGCGTTTTTCAAAAGAAGCCCATGGACACCTAGCGAGGATGATCTATTAGCTACGTTGCTGAATACCTATAGGTACACTTACAGGGAACTGTCTCTAAGATTAAACAGGACTGAGGGGGCTATCAAAAGGCGGATGTGCGACCTGGGATTAAAAGCAAGGCCGATTAGGATGTCTAATTATAACCCCTGGACAGAGGAAGAAACAAAATTAATGATAGACCTCTATCATAAGGGTCACTGCCGTAATACTATGGCTAATTATATAGATAGATCCTCTCAGGCCTGCGGCGGGAAAATAGAGAGGCTTATAAAAGAAGGCGTGATTTTTCCCCGATCGGAGTTCCGGACATCATGTTAGAAAAAGACATTGAAAAAAAACTTAAAGAAGAAATAAAACGAATAGGGGGAAGAGCTTTTAAATTTACGTCTCCAGGGATTAATGGAGTACCGGACAGAATGGTTCTGTACAAAGGAAAATGCTATTTTGTAGAACTGAAAAAACCGGGGGAAACTCCGAACAAATTACAAAAAGCTGTTCATAGGAAATTTAAAAGATTAGGATTTGAAGTTTATATTATAGACAGTTTAGCAAAGGTAGGTGATTTTATAAATGAAGTTCATACCACATGATTATCAAGAAGTTGCAAAAGATTTTGTGTTAGATAAAAACGCAGCAGGATTATTTTTGGATATGGGCTTGGGGTAAGACAATTATTACTCTAACAGCTATAGAGGAACTTAAAAATAATTATTTAGAAGACATGAAAATCCTAGTAATAGCACCTAAGCGGGTTGCTGAAGACGTGTGGACCTCTGAACATGAAAAATGGGACCACGTAAAGGATTTAAAAATAGTTAAAATTATGGGCACGCCTAAACAGCGAAAATTAGCTTTAGAAAGAGAAGGAGATATTTATATTATTACCCGTGATAATATTGCATGGCTTGTAGAATTGTTGGGTAGAAGCTGGGATTTTGACACGGTAATAATAGACGAGCTGTCAAGCTTTAAAAGCCATCAGAGTAAGAGATTTAAAAAGCTGAGGATAGTAAGGCCTTTCATCAAACGGATCCTGGGCCTGACCGGGACCCCGGTACCAAATGGTTATAAGGATCTGTGGAGTCAAATATATCTCTTGGACCGGGGAGAGAGGCTAGGTAAAACCGTTACAGAGTATAGGAGGAGATATTTTAATACCTTATACCGGCCCGGATACAATGAGTACGAATTAAAAGAAGGGGCCAAGGATGAAATAGATGCGGCAATAAAGGATCTCTGTATTTCTATGAAAGCTAAAGATCATCTGAAATTAAAAAAACCTTTAATAATAAAACGTATGGCTGGTCTCAGTGAAAAGGAATTTAAAACATATAAGAAAATGGAAAGAGATGCGGTACTTGAATTTGAAGATGAAGACATAACAGCTTTAAATGCGGCCGCCGTAACAAATAAATTATTACAATTAGCAAACGGAGCTGCATACACAGATGATAAGGATGTTATAGAAACACACAATAAAAAATTAGAAGTCTTGGAAGAATTGATAGAAGAGGCAAACGGTGAACCGGTTTTAGTCTTTTATAATTTCAAACATGACAAGGATCGGATTATTAAAAGATTCGGATCGGATGTTAGGATCCTGGACACTGAACAGGATATTAAAGATTGGAACGATAAAAAAATTAAAATCTTATTAGCGCATCCTGCGTCCGCAGGACACGGATTAAATTTACAGGACGGTGGCAGTATTATAATCTGGTTCGGACTCAATTGGAGCCTGGAATTATATCAACAGGCTAATGCAAGACTTGTAAGACAGGGGCAAAAAGAGGCAGTAAGAATATATCATATTATCACGAAGGATACGATTGATGAAAGAGTGTTAGAAGTTTTAGAAGGCAAACATATAAGACAAGAAGAGTTGCTTAAGAAACTAAAAGCAGAGATAAGGGGGTTGAAATGAGAACGTGTAATATGTGCAAACAAGAATTTCCACTTACAGCAGAATATTTTTACAGAAATAAAAGTTTTAAAAGCGGATTTGCTTATCAATGTAAAAATTGTAGAAAAGAGATAAGCAAACGGTATTATGAAGAAAAACGGAAAGCTAAAGAAACAAAAGCAGGAACACAGGTATGTAGAAAATGTGGGAAAACATACCCGCTTACAGGAAAATATTTCCCTAAATACGGAAATAGATTCGGACGGGGTTTCCGGGACATATGTAATGAATGTGTTGAAAAAACGGAAATCAACCAAGAAGTGCAAAAGAAAAAACCGGAGAAATTTGTGCCTAAAAACTCAGTGGAAGCCCTCAAAAAATATGAGATTGACATAGGAAAAAAATATAAACATTATAAGCAAAAAGCCGGCAGAGGGAAAGAAGCAAAACAGGTAGTAGTACGGAATTGCATAGCAGTACAAAACACAGAACGCTTTGTAATAGTGCAGTATGAAGATTACAGAGAGTCGGTTTTAAAGACAGATCTTATAGCGGGGTTGGAAAAATTAGAGAGAGTTTAGGAGGGGAAAAATATGCCTTTTGATGAAAGAAAATGCCGTGTCTGTGGATGTACGGATAATTGTGCCTGTCCTGGCGGCTGTTATTGGGTGGACATAAATCTGTGTAGCCGTTGTGCAGAAAAAATGGAAAATGAAGAGAGGCAAGGAGGGGTAAAAATATGCCATTCGGATGAGGAAAAGAAATAGTATTGCCGGTAGGCAAGAAACAATCAGATGCAAGGGTATCATATTCGATAAACAAAGAAACACTGGACTTCCATGCCGGGGTCCGGGAAGGGCGGTGCAAGGAGCGAGGCTATTGGGTTCAGGCCCTAAGTAACATGAAGGAAATAGAGGAGGCCCTCCTGGGCCGGATTATCGGGGAAGTGGCGAAACTGTATAATGAGGAGGAAGATAATAATGTTGATGAAAATTAGTAGACATTTTGCAATTGAAATGCTAACAGATGACGCTTTGATAGAAAAGGTATATGTTAAGTTAGCAACAGGGTACCACCCGGCAAGGGGGCTTTATTGGTACTTTGGAAAGACCACCGGTGAGGAGGCTTATGATGGAAAGCTGAATTTCAATACAGCAGAGTTCTACCGGGATGTTGATGAGGCTATGATATTAAAAGAACAATATGACCAGGGATTAGTAGAGGGCATGGAGCGGGCAAAACGAGAACAGGCAGAAACAGATGAATCAGATAGAGCAAAAGTAGATAAAGTGGATGCCGAATTAAAATGTATGCCGCAAGGTGTGTACAAGGCTAAAGGATATGAACAGGGGGAATAAATATGGATATTAAATACATTACTGAAGAAGAGGCACGAAAAATCACTAAAACCGGGAAACCGAAAGGACTATTTTATAAGTCAGGTTCAACCGTCTATGGTGAAACTATTTATATAGTCATAGATAATTTGAAGGGGCCGGGGATAAGGGCATTTAAATTTAAAACAGAAACAGATTGTATTAAGTGGTTGAGGACATTAGATAGAAAGGGAGAATAAATATGGAAATAAAACATATCACCCAAGATGAGGCACGTGCACTTATTTTATTCCAGGAGCCTTTCGGCTTGTTTTACACAATTGACAACGGTTTTTATGTTGGCATAGATAACAGATCCGGCGATGCCTGGGTGGAAGAATTCAAAACCGCAAGGGAATGTCTAGATTGGCTACGCGGGGACAGGGAAGGGACTGTAGAGGAAAAAGGGGAATATTTGACTGAACTTGAGAGAAAACAGCTGAAAATAATTGACCATTACGGAGCA
>DASRMN010000005.1:0-2120 GCA_035647935.1 Clostridia bacterium
AAAATCTATAGAACACTTTTCTTCGGAGATAAAATTCTTAATAAATAAATATCCGCATATTAGAAAGGACCTAGGTATCGAGGAAGAGGTTATAGAGGATGTGATTTTAACATCGGCCACGGAACTGGAATTTTGGGTAAAGACTCCCGGTGATACCGCTAATGAGGAAAAGTTATCTACTTCACAAATGCTAAAGGAACAATATTGGAAGCGGACAAAAGGAAGCGTGCGCACAGCTTTAGAGGAAACTATGTTGTTGCTTAAAAAATATGGCATGGAACCGGAAATGGGACATAAGGAGGTTGGCGGGGTCACGGCCAAAATAGGAGTGACCGGCAGATTAAATCATGTAATGGAACAGTTGGAGATAGTTTGGAAATACAATACACCGTTGCAGGCTGCAGATAATGAGTTGTTTGTCAGGGAAATTGTGGAGGAAACCTTTGAAAGATATGGGCTGGAGGTAACATTTATGGCTAAACCCATTGAAGGTGTGGCCGGCAGCGGAAAACATATGCATGTAGGTGCATGTGTTAAACTTGATAATGGGAGATATATCAATATATTTACACCCCGAAATAGGGAAACCGACTATGTAAGTATTTTAGGCTGGGGGGGTCTTTTCGGATTGCTCAGAAATTATGAGGTAGTAAGCCCCTTTATAGCGGCAACTAATGATGCTTTTAACCGACTAAAACCCGGATTTGAAGCCCCTGTATGCACAGTGGCCTCAGTGGGCCACAATGTCGAAATTCCTTCCAGAAACCGAACGGTACTGGTTGGCTTAATCAGGGATACAAATAATCCGATGTCGACAAGGTTTGAAGTAAGGTCATCAAATCCCGCAACCAACACATATTTGGCCTTAGCCTCAATTTATCAGACAATGCTCGATGGAATTAAGGCTGCTGTAAAGTCACAAAAAGCAACCAAACAGTTAGAAACCGATTTTTTCAAAAAAGAAGGTGAAGAAAAATTTTATCTTCGGAAAGACAGGTCATACAGAAGCGAAAAAGACGTGTTTAAGCATTATACGTCAGAGGAAAGAAATAAGAAATTCGGTGTGCCGCCTGCCACGGTGTGGGAAAACATTAAAGGTTTTGATTTGGAATTACGTAAAAATGAAATTTTATATGCAGGGGATGTCTTCAGTGAAGATATTATTGATTCTTATAAGGAGGCTACCCTGACACGGTGGGTGACGGAATTATTAGGTAGAATTATACCGGACAATATAGAGCTGGTGCGGGATTGCAAAAAGATTCATAATAAAGGGGATTCAACAGACATAGACGAGATTAATTGGGAAAATATCAATGAGCTAAGGAAGTATCTAATGAAGGACACATTAAAGAAAAAATCTTTGTTTACCCGAATGGGAGAATGTATAGAATCGGGAAACCTAGAATTGGTATCGGAACTGCAATTGGAGATGAATGAAAAAATAACCTTGCTCAAACAGTTATATACAACCTATTTAAAGAACCTGTTTGAGCAAAGAGAATGAATTAACACGGGGACGGTTCTATTGTTAATTTTAATTGTTAGCACGGACAGTTCCTTAACTTTAACTGAAATTAACAATAGAACCGTCAGGCTGTGTGAAAAAGCATTTTTCTTGCTTATTGTCATCCTGAGACGTACAGAATAAACCCTCCCGCGAAGGATCTCTAAAGGATGAGATCCTTCGTGAGCACCGTTTATACTGTCCGTCTCAGGACGACTTCATCGGATTCTTCGTAAGTACCGTTAATACTGCCGGTCTCAGAATGACACAAAGCTGAAATCCGGAATGACAATTTTCACACAGTCTGACGGTTCTATTGTTAATTTTAATTAACAATAGAACCGTCCCCGTGTTAATTATGAATTGCATTTTGTTTTGTGTTATAATATATCCAATAACACAAAAAGGTGAGTAAATTGGACAAAAAAATAGTATCGTATTTAAAATCTCGCAAAAACAAAGAAATTCCGCTTACAGAGATAGAAAAACTTTTCACAGGTGATATAAATTATGAAGATTTTGCGAAGGTAGTAAAATCTCTTGAGAAAGACAACATATTAATACCTGTGAAATCTCATAAAACAAACAATAAATCTATTCCGCTATATAATAC
>DASRMN010000006.1:0-5895 GCA_035647935.1 Clostridia bacterium
ATATATTTGATAAAATTGGGAGGTTACCTATGAAAGAAAGAAAAGATGATCGAAGGGTAAAATATACTAAAATGGTGTTAAAAGAAAGCTTTATAAACTTGTTAGAAAAGAAAGATATATCAAAGATTTCCGTTAAAGAGATTTGTAAAAACGCTGATATTAACCGCACGACTTTCTATAATCACTATAATGACCAATATGATTTTATGCGGAAACTGGAAAATGAATTGATAGAAAATGTTGGAACCTATCTTGCAGAATATACCCGGGACGAAACAGATATCACCCTTATAGATATGCTGGAAAAAATCTTTGAATATATAAAAGAAAATGCAAAGTTATGTAGGATGCTGTTACGCGAGGAAGGAAATTTGGATTTCCAAAAACGGATAATTATGCTTGTATATAATAAAGACATCAGCAGCCTGATTAATAAAAATATCTACTCAAGAGAAGATATGGATTATATCTATTCGTTTATCATCACAGGATGTATAGGTGCTATCCAGAAATGGCTTGATGACGATATGAAAAAATCCACCCGTTCAATGGCGGAAATGTTGATTAAACTGACAACTGATATCTGAAAAAACCGGAGGACGGTAAAATGAAAAAGCGATTTCTCCACTTTTTTGTCATTACTATGAAAATCCCACATTTTGTCATTCTGAGACGGGCAATATTAACGGCACTCACGAAGAATCCGGGGCAACTTAAAAAGTTCCCCGCTTTATTCACAATGACCATTTTCATACAATCCAATGCTTCCTCAGTTTACTATTTAAATCGAAAACCTATTAAGGTCATATCATCCCGGACATTTTCATTCTGGCGATAGGACCGCAAACAGTCCTCAATAGCCGGTATCTGTTCAGCCAGCGACTGCTGGCTCAATCCTGCTATCAAATCAATCAAACGTCTTCGGCCGAACAACCGCCTCGGGGTACCGCCCATTTGGTCGGTTATACCGTCAGTAAACATGTATAAAGTCATGTCAGGTTCTATTACAAGCTCATGGACCTCAAATGGAACCCTTGGCCGCAATGTTCGATAACCCAAGCAGGCTTTGTCTCCCCTTATTAAATGTCCGTTTTCCCCTTTTACCCAAAGCAGCGGCAATCCTGCTCCCGCAAATGATAATACCCCTGTACAGGGATCATATATACAAACAGCCGCCTCCAATCCATCGTCAGAGGTCGAACCCGGTTCATCCTGACGGAGCCTGCTGCGTACTGCCTGATCAATCTCCATTAAAATTTGTTCCGGATCCGTCAAGCCCTCTTCATGAAGAATAAAATCCAGACTTGCACTTAAAACCATTGTCACCATGGCTCCCGGAATACCGTGCCCTGTACAATCCGCCACAAAAATAAGAGCCTTCCCGTCAACCTGTTCCATCCAATAATAATCACCGCCGATTATGTTCAACGGTTCCCACAATACCGCAAAATCAGCAACAACCCCGTCAAGAACCCGCTGATTTGGTAATAGAGATTCCTGAATGATTCGAGCATACTGCATACTTTCTGTCAACAGGTTGTTAGCTTTTTCGAGTTCGATATGAGATGTGTTCAGTTCAGACAAAGCCGTTCCCAGGCGACGATTGGCAACAGAGATCCACGCCGCAGCCACGGTTGTGACAATTAACAACAATACTGACAGCAAAATAACCTGCCAATATTTTTTGATAACATCCATTATATTGAATTCCCCTAAAAACTCATAGGGTCCTAATTGTAATTCGCGAAAGAGTTCATGAGCCGAATTATAATCCTCGGGAATTGTCCAGCCGCCGCTCTGGGCCGCCCTAGCCGCATATGAATCCTCAGGCAGGGTCAGCAATGCAACAGCCACATTCTGCGCAATCAGGCTATTCGTATGTAAGGTTTTAGCAAAAGGCCATTCGGGATAGAGCCCGGTGCTGTGCCTAAAGGGAAACTCCGAATCATATTGCTCGTTAATAATTCGAATAAGATTCAAATCAATTTTACCTTCCTCGGCCATGCGCTCAAGTGTATCAGTACGAACCGCCCCGATATCGGATTTCCCTTCGAGAATGGAAAAAACCACTTCTTCATGATTGCCGGCGGACCTGAATTCTGCAAACCGATCGGGATTAATCCCTTGGGCCTTGATCTCCCGCAATTGCATAAGCCACCCGCCAAATGACTTTTCATCGGCGACCAAAATTTTACATCCGGGAAAATCACGGATAGTGCGAATATCATCACGATGGGCACAAACAAACAATACACCGCCAAATTTAGTATAAAAACCTCCGGGACCTGCATTCCGAAATGTTGCAATTCGGGAAATCCCGTAGTTCGCCTCCAATTCAATATACTGCCCGGTATTAGTAATTATGAAATCAACACGTCCGGCCTCTACCTCCGGATATAATTCGTCAAAATCCAGAGGCACCAAAATAAATCTATGTTCCTGAATCTTGTCTCCAAGATAATCAACCAATGGCTGCCAAGTCTCAATTGCTGCTGATTTTCCCTTGTTAGCCAAAACACCGACGCGCACTTCTGAAATATCCGCCCATGCAGCGATTGGCATCAACACAATCAAAACCGCCAAAACCAAAATTACTGCTACACTGACAAACCCAGTCCGCATATTTATAAGCCCCCCAAAATCATCCTAAGCGATTTCAACCCGATTGCGGCCATTTTGTTTGGCGACATACATTGCAGCATCCGCTCGCACCATCAGCTGTTCCTCAGATTCCTCTGCCCCCAGCTCTGCAACACCGATACTGACAGTAATATTAATGTTTCCTGTGGATAAAACAATTTCACTGTTTCCGACCATAGAACACAATCGTTCCGCCACAATAAACGCCTTTTCCTTCGAAGTTTCAGGCAATATCACTCCAAATTCTTCACCGCCTAAACGACCGAACACATCAATTTCCCGAATCCCCGACAATACAACAGTAGTAAAATGACAGAGCACTTGGTCTCCTACCGCATGGCCAAATTGATCATTTACCTTCTTGAAATTATCAATGTCCAGTATCATAAAGCTGAGTGCTTTACCTGTTCTTTTTACCTTTTTAACTTCCATCTCCAAAAATTCCAAGAATCTGCGTCTGTTATACATCTTAGTCAGAGCATCCCTATCCGCCATAATTCGCAATTTCTCTTCTATTCTTTTACGAGCGGCAATTTCTAAGGCCAAGTTTTCGTTGAGCGCCTTCAAATCCGTAGCCTGCCTTTTTAATTGATCAGTTTTAATCAATAGTTCCTTCTTTGTTTCCAGAAGTTGTTCCTGCAGACGATCACTAATCCGAATCAAACACTTTTGTTCCTGATAGCATCGGCGAAAAGCATCAATAAAAACAGCCAAAAAGTCTCTTATTTCCTCCGGATCGCACTCTTGTTTGGCTATTAGTTTTTCAGCCTGCTCTACGATTTTCTTTTCTTTGTCAAACAAACTAAATTCCATCAGTCAATCTCCACCATTTCAAAATCGAGAAATCGAAGATCTTCAGAAAAATCCTCGCCAAACTCCTGCATAATATCATCATCTTTATTATAATGCCAACATACAACCGCTCGGATACCGGCTTCAACCGCTTCATCCATAATCTGAAAAATATTCATCAGGGCTTTAGCACTGCTGCTGTTGAAATATTCCATTTCGATATCCATAACCACATCATGATTCGGTTTTGTTTGCAGATACGTGTGAAGAGCAGTCAAAACAGGTCCGAAAAAGGTTGAAACATTTTCGGGGTAGGCCTCTCCCCTTATACTTAACCTGCCATTAACAAAATCAAAGTTAATCTCAGGTGTCCGCTCAGAGGGTTGGATAACTATATTTTCCATCCTAATCACCTCGCTCTTAAATATAGGACTTGATGCAATAAAAAACTTTGTTTGCATTAAGTCCTAAAAAATCGAATTCAATCGGAGCACTGGAACGGCGGGCAATCTCAATAAGACCTAAATTTGATCCCTTATTTAGATTATCCGTTCTTTCTTTTAATTCCCCACGATAATATGAGCGAAGCTCTTCTTTATCTAATTTTTGAAGAATTTCTAAATGTTCTCGCAATCTTGTTGCTTTCTCCTCGGATACAATATTACCACAGCTTACATAAAATTGTTCATCCTGAAATCCGACGATTACGATTCCCCAGCCTAACTTATCCGATACATCTTCGATATCGCCGATACATTCGGCGGAATAACGAATAATATTTTGCATCAGTTCAACAAACACTGAAAATACACGTTTTATTTTGTTCGGATCGGTCGCTTCCGAAGTGAGCTGCTTTTTCAAAACATCTCCCAATGCAAACAAGATTCCTTCCGAAATAAACCCGGAAAACGAAAAAATAATCCCATCCTGATCATGGAATTGTTTATATTGATAATAACTCCGAGCCAGCATAATCTTCCCCCCCTGTATCTGAAGTAAATCCTATTGAAAACAATGGCCTTAATTTAATGTTAAACTTTTCAATTAGATTATCTATTATAATTACCTTTGTCAAGCTGAAATCGAACTGATCAGACATGAATAGACATAAAAAACATGACCGTTTTTCCTTCAAACGGTCTTGGTTTATTAATTGCCACGACAATTTTTCCTAACTGGCATATTGTCTTCCCTTCATGGCTTCTTCCACTATATGAGCAAATACAATATCTGTTTTAATATTAAACATATCCTTGCTATAAGACTGTGGTAAAAATTCGTCCAATACTTCTTCAACCCCGGACCTGACCCTCCATCTGGGTTGCTCATCTTTATACCAATCTACAATCTTTGTAGCACTATCATCTTTTGTGATGGTTTCATATAATTTTTTGGCTGATAATTTTACCTGTTGTTCTTCTTTTTTAGTTAGGTTTTCTTTTTTAAGCAAATCAAATATCTCTAATTCCTCTTCCGATAAACCTTCCCTTACATGTCTTTCCGATTCTTCTTTCAAATCATCTACAAAATCAATTAAATCCTCATAAAAATTTTCATTTTTAGAATTCCCCGCATTATAATTATCAATTATAGCCTTATATCTTTCTGCAAAGCTGATTCTCGTTTTATTGCCTTCCAGGAGTTTTTCTAATTTATCTTCAATAAAGGATCTTAACTCTCGAATCTCAATGTTTTTGTAGGGTGAGGAGTCTATCTTTCTTTTGATATCTTTTGTATCGATTTCTAATAGGTTCAAGGTCTTCATAACCTTTATATCATAATCACCCAATTCAGCATTTTCATGTATCGATTCGGCTTTTACGCTCAAATCTAGTATCCTGCTCAATTCTATCTTTGCATTTTCTATGCTTTCATCCCTGACAGCCGCTCTTAACATATCGTCTAAATAAATTATTATTGATAAATATTTGTTTTCCCAACCCATTTCAAACACTTCCGGCTTACTTGCATCATAAATATTTCTGCATAAATTGGAATATATTTTAAATTCCTCTTTGTATTCGTCTTTGTCCAGCAAAATATTTAGGTACTCTTCAAAAATAGATATTCTGGGGAACACATCACCTGTCTCCAATATTTTATCAAAGTCTATATTTAGGCTTTTACAGAATTTTTTGGCTTCATCTATTGTATTATCCAGTAATTCCAGAACGGCTTCAATATTTTTTACCGGCATCTCATCCTCATTATCAGGATTTGCATAATCGCCTAAGGCTGTCTTCATAGATTTAAAAAGATTTAGGTAGTCTACTATTAAACCCGAGTTTTTACCCGGATATACCCTGTTTACTCTGGCAATAGCCTGCATCAAAGTATGTCCTTTCATGGGTTTGTCCAAATACAAAGTGGACACGGATGGAACATCGAAACCTGTCAACCACATTGCACATAAAAATACCAGGGACAACGGATGATCGGGATCTTTAAAATTATCCTCTATGT
>DASRMN010000007.1:0-2417 GCA_035647935.1 Clostridia bacterium
AGACAGATTGTTATGAGAGTCCCACATTTTTGTCATCCTGAGACGAGCAGGATAAGTTTGGCCCACGAAGGATCTAAAAACGAGATTCTTCCCGACACTCAGTTACCGGTTTAAATAAATCTGTCATAATGATTTAAATAACAGTAACTGCGAAAGAATCCTATTAAAAACCTGAGTGTTGGGTCAGAATGACGGAAAGCGAGAATCGTTACGGTGCCTGTGTGCCAATAGTTTTCAGACGTCCATATTTCTCAATCTCCTTATACTGATTTTCCTTCACTTTGTAATAAAAGTCAACCTTCTCCCGCCATATCTCACTAAGTGCCTCATCATCTCTTCTATCCTTTATCTGGCAGGTTTCACTAAGAATTTTACCAAAATAAACCGATAGTTTTTCCGCTCCCGATACATTCAAATGTAACCCCGCATCATAGGTATCCTCGTCGAAATCAATACCCACCTCTTCAATCAATTTCAGGAAATTAATATATTGTAAATCATGCTTTTCCGCATATTGCACCATCTGGGTTTCCCATTCATCGTACCAATAAGGATACAAGCTGGGCGCCTTGATTAATATCAGCTCAATATTGTTTTCCTTACATAGGTTTACAATGCCGTCAAGATAATAATAAGCCTTCGCTCCCAGTCGGTAATCAGGCAGCTTTTTCCCGACAGGAATAGACTTCACAGGCTTGACATCGGCTCTCATATAATACCCGTTATGAAACAGCTTATCCTTCTTATACATATATTGGAAATCTTCTTTTGTCAATTCACTCCATCTTGAGTGGTATCTTAACAACGGGAATAAGTAATCTATTAAATTTTCGTCTTCAAGCATGGATGCCTTTATAGATTTCAATTTTGAAAAAGACATCTTCATACCGTCCAGAGCCAATCGGTTGTAAGCTTCTTTTTGAGGTTCATCGTATTTCATCGCCAAAACATTAAAAACCACTACCTTGGGTTTTTCATATTTCAAGGTTTCTTCTAATAAATAATATGATTGCCAGATCAATTGCTGGGCACTGCCGCGAATATAACTAGTAATACCGTATTTCTCCCAAAGTGTAATTGGAGAAAAACTCTCATATACCTCACAATCCCCGACAAATATCACATCATGATTTCCCTTTTCCCCATAGTATTCCTCAATTAAGGAGCCTTCCGCTATTACAGATACATATTTAGGCATCAGTAGTCTCTGTAATAAATGAAGACTTCCCAATACAATACATATTACTACAAAAACAATAAAAAATCTCTTCTTTTTCATAACATCACCCTAAAACTGATTATAAATGAACTGGCTCGAGTCATAACCCACCCCGTAAGCCCCAAACACCAGAATTGCAATAATCAAAACATAATATGCCAAAGAATTCACAGTATAACGCATTACAGGAGGCCTTTCCGCAATTTTATGCCCCACGCTTCCATCTCTTTGAATTAAACTGACAGTAACCAGAATAACAAGACCGATCAGGAGAACAACATAATCAGCCATTTTTAGACCGAGATCCATTAATGTTCCGCTAAACAGTTCACCCACATTAAATTTTGTGAACATTGTGCCAAACATTCTAAAGGTCATGGGTACATCTCTATAACAATCGAGCAACCTTAAACAGCTCATCAATAGTACTGTTCGAACAACTTGGAACAGGCGAAATAAAAAAGTGTGTTTTACATCAAATTTACTGTGGAACCATTTATAAAAAGGTTCAAATTCTAAAGATATAATAATGACAATGCCGTTCATCAAACCCCATACAATAAAATTCCAACTGGCCCCGTGCCAAACACCTGTTGTAAACCAAACAATAATTGTGGAGATATAAACCGGAATGCGCCTTCCTATAGCATTTCCAAAACGTTGCCTTGAATATTTGGACAAATTCAACATGGGTCTGCTGACCGAAATAGGATAAAACACATAATTCCTGAACCACGCCCCCATTGAAATATGCCATCTTCTCCAATATTCCGTTATGGATTTTGAAAAGTAGGGTCTTTCAAAGTTTTCCTGCACTTTGATACCCAGCACCTGAGCAATCCCAATAGTTATATCAATACCACCCGTAAAGTCAGCATATAGTTGATATGCATAAAAAAGCATACCGATAAACACAAATGCCCCTTGGTATATATCCGGGTTACGAATTATCGCATTAACTGCTATCAACATGCGATCGGCAATCACAAGTTTTTTAAAATAACCCCATATTATTCTTTGAAGACCAGAATTTACATTACTACTTCTATAAGGATGTTCCTCAAAAAGTGTTTGAGACAGATCATCAAACCTGCTGATGGGACCCTGAACCAATTGGGGGAAAAAGGATACGAACAGTGCCAGTTTAAAAATATTTCTTTCGGAGGGATGTTTCCCCCTATAAACATCTATAATATAT
>DASRMN010000008.1:0-17945 GCA_035647935.1 Clostridia bacterium
GTTCGGATAATTTGATTGTATGAATTTTGCGGTTTCTTCAATCATATTTAAAAAATCAATATTTATTTTCTCTTTTATAATTTCATAAAAATAATGGGCTGTATTGCAGGGCATAATTAAAAAATCAGCACCTGCTTTTTCGAGTCTGATTGCTGATTTAATAAGCTCTTCTGTCGGGTCTTTGCCTTTCCCCAGTAGAAAAGCGGTTCTATCGGGAATGTTGGTGTTGCTATCAATTAGTATATGTATATGTTCTTGGTCATTTTGTGCATCTGTGTTAAGAACTATTTTATTGAATAGGTTTACTGTGGCTAGGGGCCCCATTCCGCCTATTATGCCTAATGTTTTACTCATAAATTAATCTCTTCTTTCTTCGGTTAGGTGATCTTGGTTGTATCCTGATGTCTATCCGATGTAGGACACAGGGGGACGGTGCTTTTGTGTTGTTGGAAGGACACAACACAAGAAGAACCGTCCCCGCTGTATCCTGATGTCTATCCGATGAACCATGGGGACAGGTCCTCCGGTCAAAAAAGACTGACCGTAGGACCAGTCCCCATGATTCATCCGTCTTTTTGCCATCTATCCCGATTTTTTCAACAGGCGGACGACCTTGTCCACCTTGGGCAGACAGAATCGTCTACCCCTACAAACCCGCTTCTCGCCTCTCGCTTCCCGTTCCCGCTTCCTACTTCCAGCCTCTCACTTCTCATTCCCACTTCCCACTTCTAACCTCTCACTTCCCAATCCCTATATCAGTGCGATAAAAGGCACCCTCAAAACTGATTTTTTCTATATTTTTATAGACTTTTTCCCTCGCTTCATCTATTGTTTTACCTTTCCCTACTATACCTAATACTCTACCACCATTTGTTGTGATTCGTTTTCCGTCTTCGACCGTTCCTGAATGAAATATCAATAAATCCTTGGAAACGTTTTTCAAACCCTTAATTTCCAAACCTTTTTTATAGTTGCCGGGGTATCCCTCGGAGGCTAACATAACACAAACTGTCCCCTCCTTGGACCAGTTGATACTTATATCTCCTAACTTTCCATCCACTATTTTGTTAAATATCTCTGCCAAGTCTGTTTCCAGTCTGGGTAATATTGTTTGGGCTTCGGGATCCCCAAAACGCACGTTATATTCTAAAACCTTCGGGCCTTCCTTTGTAATCATAAGCCCTACATAAATAATGCCCCTGTAATCCATTTTTTCTTTTTGTATGCCGATTAATGTAGGTTGCAAAATTTCCGTTTCCGTCTGTTTTGCAATCTCTTCCGTATACACATAATTGGGTGAAAAGGCACCCATTCCGCCAGTCATTTCGCCTTCATCTCCGTCAAATGCCCGTTTATGGTCTTGGCTGTTTGCCATGGGAATAATGGTGTTACCGTCTATAAAACATAGTATAGATGTTTCCGTACCGTGTAAGAATTCCTCTATGACTATATTATCACCGGATTTACCCAGTATTTTTTCCTCCAGTAATTTTTTTGCCATATCCAAAGCTTCTTCTTTGCTTTCACAAATGAATGCACCTTTCCCCGCCGCAAGACCACTGGCCTTTATCATCACGGGATAAGAATAATCTTCTATAATTGCCTTTGCCTGTTCAAATGTCTCTGCAACATTGTACCGTGCTGTGGGAATATTATATTTTTTCATGAATCCTTTAGCAAACGCTTTGCTGCCTTCGAGCTGTGCCCCATGTTTGGTAGGGCCTATTATTTTTAATCCGTTTTGTCGGAATTTATCTACTATGCCTTTTACCAAGGGCTCTTCGGGCCCTACTACAGTTAAGTCAATGCATATTTCTCGAGAAAATTCTATAAGTTTTTCTATATTATCCGATGGGATGTCAACATTCTTTGCAATTGCCCCTATGCCTGCATTCCCAGGGGCACAATATATTTCTTTTACCAATGGACTTTGGTTGAGTTTCCAGATTATAGCGTGTTCCCGGCCGCCGCCGCCTACAACTAATATTTTCATATGTACACCTACCTATTGTTAGAATTTCAGATTGGGCGGTCCATGGGGACAGGGCCTTTGCCTCATTTGAAATGCACAATGGGACAAGAGACCAGTCCCCAAGAACCTCATGCGCCCTTAAGCCAACCCTTACGATTTTCATAGCAATGATATGTGTGGGAAGAGGTATCTGTCCCCTTTTCCCACCTGTGTTGTTAGTGCTTAAAATGCCTCATTCCCGTGAGCACCATAGAAATGCCGTGTTCATTGCAGGCTTCTATGGATTCTGCATCTTTAACAGAGCCGCCGGGCTGAATGATAGAACTGACACCTGCTTTTGCCGCTTCATCTACACAATCTCTGAATGGGAAATAAGCATCTGAAGCCAGTACACTTCCCTTCAATGGATGCGCACTATTTCTTATTGCATTTTGCAATGCCCAGATCCTGCTTGTCTGCCCCGGTCCTATAGCTAGGGTTTGTTTGTTTCGTGCAATAACAATCGCATTTGATTTTACATGTTTCACTACCCTCAGGGCAAATAACAAATCTTCTATTTCGTCTTCACCGGGGGCGGTATTTGTCGCTATCTTTATTTCTTTCAATAGTGAATTGTTTTCGTCCTGAACTAAAATTCCCCCTTGTACCTTCCTTATATGTAACCCCTGTCTATGATTGGAATCCATTCCTTCGACTTTAATAAGCCTGAGGTTTTTCCTCCCCGAAAATATCTCCAATGCCTCTTTTGTAAAATCTGGGGCTATTATGACCTCAAGGAAAATTTCAACCATTCCCTTCGCTGTTTGCTCTGTAATTACCCTGTTAGCAGCAATTATACCACCGAATACGGAAATTTTATCGCTTTCATAGGCTTTTTTCCATGCATGATTAATACCGTTTCCGGATGCCACCCCACAGGGATTGGTATGTTTGACCGCCACCACGGTTGGCTCTTCGAATTCCTTCAATAGTTCTATAGCCCCGTTCGCATCATTAATATTATTAAACGATAATTCCTTTCCCTGAAGTTGTTCCCCGTTTACCAATGTTCCCTTGTTGTTTCCGATTTCCCTATAAAATGCCGCTTTTTGGTGCGGGTTTTCTCCGTATCGTAAATCCTGAATCTTTTCATAAGTCAGAGTCAGGGTTTCAGAAGACATATCGGCTTTTCGGGTTTTTGTCTTCAGGTAATTTGCTATCAAACTGTCGTAATGTGCTGTATGTTCAAACGCCTTCAGGGCTAAATTATATCTTGTTTCTATATCGGTGTTTCCCTTGTTTTCTATTTCCCTGACAACCGCATCATAATCCATTGGGTCTATTACTACTGTTACATCATTATAATTTTTCGCTGCCGATCTTAACATTGCGGGACCGCCGATATCTATATTTTCGATGGTTTCCTCCAATTTTACATTTTCCTTTGAAATTGTTTCTTTGAAGGGATACAAATTTATCACTACTAAATCTATGGTGCCTATACCCAGATTAGCTAGGATTTCCATATGTTCCTGCTTGTTTCTAATTGCCAGAATGCCTGCATGCACAACAGGATGAAGTGTTTTCACCCTTCCGTCCAGACATTCGGGAAAACCTGTTATTTCGGAAACATCTTTCACCTTTATATCGGCTTCTCTCAACAGTTTTGCGGTGCCGCCTGTCGAAATTATTTCTATATCCAAATTTTTGAGCTGTTCTGCAAATTCTGCGATTCCTTTTTTATTGGATACACTTATCAGTGCTCGTTTTATCATTTTATCACCGTCTTTGTTTTTGGTAAGGCGGTCCATGGAAACAGGGCCTTTGCCCCATTTCCTGCCCCAGTTTGCCTGTATGCCAAACCTTTTCACACAGCCTAGCATTCCCCTGCCATCAAAGCTGCGTCAATTTAACCCGATTGTCGCTGATCTTGATTTTATCCTCAATAAAGAGTTTGACAGCTAACGGCAGGATTTCATGCTCGATTTCCAGTACCTTTTTTTGCAGGCTTTCAACGGTATCATTAAAATCGACACTCACACATTTTTGAATGATTATGGGGCCGCCGTCTACTATTTTATTCACAAAATGCACCGTTGCTCCCGAAATTTTTACGCCCCTGTTGATCGCCTCTTGATGAACCTTTTCCCCATAAAAGCCTTCACCGCAAAAGGCAGGTATCAAGGACGGATGGATGCTGATAATGCGGTTCTCGTATATTTCAAGAATTTTATCGGGAACAAAGGCTAAATAACCCGCTAAAACTATCAAATTTATCTCTGCTTTTTCCAACGCGTCGATAAGGGCCTCTTCGTATCGTAAAGCCGAATCATATTGATTTTTATTAATAACTGCAGTTCTTATTCCGCTGTTTCGGGCCCTGACCAATCCATAGGCATTTTTATTGTTGGAAATCACTAATTCGATACTCCCACCTGTGTTTTTATTATGAATTTTGTCAATTAAAGCCTGCAGGTTTGTCCCGGTTCCTGAGATCATAACCGCAATTTTTGTTTTTCCCATAAAATCACCCGTCCATTTTCTTTCTATCATACATCAATTAGATGAACCAAGTGGGAAGAGGTACCTGTCCCCTCCTTCCACCGGAAGAGGTACCTGTCCCCTCCTTCCACCCTTATAGAATCACCTGTTTACTTCCCTCTATTATTTTCCCTATTACTTTTGCGTCCTCCCCGGCTTCCTTCAGTGTCCGGATGGCTTGTTCCGCATCCTTCTCTCCGACAACTATCATCATTCCGACTCCCATATTAAAAGTGCTGAACATTTCTTTATCTTCGATATTGCCTTTTTGCTGTATCAGTTTAAATATAGGCAATATCTCCCAGCTGCCGATGTCGATTTTGGCATCCACATTCTCAGGCAATATTCGTGGAATATTTTCGTAAAAACCCCCGCCTGTAATATGGCAAATCCCTTTAATATTTATTTTATCAATTAGATTCAAAACTGATTTCACATATATTTTTGTCGGTGTAATCAACTCTTCACCGAGGGTTTTTCCCAGTTCGTCAGCATAATCCGTGGTTTTCATGTTCAGTGTGTCGAAAAAAAGTTTTCTGACTAATGAAAAACCATTGCTGTGAACGCCGCTGGAGGGCAAGGCTAAAATAATATCCCCGGCTTCTATGTTTTCACCAGTAATAACGTTGGATTTATCCACAATACCCACAGCAAATCCTGCTATATCATATTCACCTTCATTATATAGTCCGGGCATTTCCGCCGTTTCTCCGCCTATCAACGCACTGCCTGCCAGTTTACAGCCTTCGGCGATGCCACCTACAATCTGCGCTATTTTCTCACCTATCAATTTTCCGGTTGCAATGTAATCCAGGAAAAACAAAGGTTTCCCGCCCTGGCATAGGATATCATTTACACACATTGCCACGCAGTCCTGTCCGATGGTATCGTGCTTGTCCATCATAAATGCGATTTTCAGTTTGGTGCCTACTCCATCTGTTCCCGACACTAAAACAGGTTTTTTATAATCATCTGTATTTAGGGAAAATAATCCCCCAAAACTGCCTAAATCCGTCAGAACATTGGGATTATATGTGCTCTTTACATGTTCCTTCATCAATTTAACGGCTCTTTGTCCTTCGTCAATGTCTACACCGGAATTTTTGTATGTCATACGTGTTTTCAGAGGATATTCCCCGCTAAAACAAGCGGTACAAAAATCCTCCTCGTTCAAGCCTATGGATTTTGTCAATCCCTCCAGACTCAAATAGGCCAGACTATCCGCACCTATAAATTCCCTTATTTCCTCGATGGATTTTGTTGCACCCAACAACTGTTCCCTATCCGGCGTGTCTATTCCATAATAACAACTGTGGGCTATGGGTGGGGAACTGATTCTTACATGAACCTCGGCTGCCCCCGCTTTTTTTAATGCGGCTACTATTCTTTTACTGGTGTTCCCTCTGACTATAGAGTCATCCACCAAGACCACTTTTTCTCCTTTTATATTCCGCCATAGGGGAGTCAACTTCAGTTTCAGTGTCCTTTCCCTAGAAGACTGGTCAGGTTCGATAAAAGTCCTGCCCACATATTTACTTTTGAAAAGTCCCTCTACATATGGAATCCCCAGTTCTTCGGAATAACCCAACGCCACGGGTATCGAAGAATCGGGCACCGCCGTTACTATATCCGCTTCGGCGGGGTGTTCTCTCGCCAAAATTATTCCCGCATTTTTTCGCGCTTCATATACATTGGCGCCGTCGATTGTGCTGTCGGGCCTTGCAAAATAAACATATTCAAATATACAGGACGCCCTTTTCTCTTTTCTCCTGTAGTGACTCGAATTTATTCCTTCTTTTGTAATAATTAAAATTTCTCCCGGTTCCACGTCCCTAATAAAATCAGCACCCACGGCTCGTATGGCACAGCTCTCCGATGCCAGTACATAACCGTTTTCCAATTTTCCCAGACACAGAGGTCTCAGCGCATGGGGGTCCCTGACGCCGACTAACTCGTTTTCCGTCATGATCACTAGAGAATATGCACCCTCAATCAGATCCATTGTTTTTTGTATGGAATCTAGGATACTGTTATTTTTATGTTTGGCAAACAATCTGGCAATTACTTCACTGTCCACTGAACTTGCAAAAACTTCTCCCTTTTCTTCTAACTCTTTTCTCAGCTCCTGTGCATTTATTATGTTACCGTTATGTGCCATGGAAATGCTTTTCCCGCCTGTCTGAATAACAAAGGGCTGAGCGTTTTCCGCCTTGTTTCCGCCGATGGTTCTCCCACACCTTACATGGCCTATACTTATATGACCCACTAATTGTTCCAGTATTTCCTCATCGAACACTTCCAGCACCAAGCCCATATCTTTTAAATGATAGCTTCTGTTCCCGTCATTACTTGCAATTCCCGCACTTTCCTGCCCTCTGTGCTGTAGTGCATATAATCCGTAAAAAAGCAGAGAGGAACTGTTATTATCAACAGAGTCAAATATACCTATTATTCCGCATTCCTCATCCAATTTGTTTTTCCTTACCTTGTTAAAAGCCGGAAGGCTTCTCTCCATACTCTGTTCATCCCCTTTATCGAAAGATTGATTATTTCCTTCCCGTTTATATCAATTTCGAAATTTTCATCCTTAACAGACCCCAATATTGTATTGGGTATCCTATTTTCAACCATGAGACCTTTTACAGCATCCAGGTTTTCCGATTTTACGGTTATAATAAATCTCGATTGGGTTTCCCCGAATAATATAGTATCACTCCTAAGCTCGGTATCCAACCCAATTTCTATTCCAAGCCCATTTTGCATTGCGCATTCCGCCAAGGCTACAGCCAAACCGCCTTCTGCTACATCATGGGCGGACTGCAAGAAACCCTTCTCGTTTGCATCTAATATAAATTTATGCAGTCTTCTCTCCAGTGCAAAATTGATGTTTGAAACCTTTCCTTTCTCCAATCCGTGAAGTTCTGCAATATATTCACTTGCGCCCAATTCATCCTTAGTTTCACCAAGAAGTATTATTATATCTCCCTTTTGTTTAAAGCCTAGAGAAATTCTTTTATCTATATTTTCTATTAAACCTATCATCCCGATGATGGGTGTAGAATAAATGTCCCTTTCTTCATTGCCGTTATAAAGACTGACGTTCCCGCTGATAACGGGGGTATCCAGTTCTCTACAGGCTTCGCTTATGCCCAGCACACATTCTCTCATCTTCCAAAAACCCTCCAAAGTATCGGGAACACCGAAATTAAGCCCGTCTGTTATTACCAATGGTTGTGCGCCGCTGCATACAAGGTTTCTTGCCGCTTCGGTTACGGCTATTTTGCCTCCCGCTCTAGGATTTAGATAACAATAGCGACTATTGCAATCTGTTGTCAGTGCAATACCTTTGTTTGTACCTTTTATTTGCAGTACGGAACTGTCGGAACCATCCTTGATTTCTATATATTCCGTATCTTCTTTATCGAACTGTCTATATATCCATTCTCTGTTTGCTATATTCGGGGAAGCCAGCAATCTGAGAAGTACCTCATTATAATCCTCAGGTTCGAGTATATCCTTCGCATCCAAAACCCTTTCTTCTTCTATATATTGTGGCTGTTCATAATCAGTATCATATTCGGGAGCACCTGAAGAATCCAAACTCTCCGAAGGAATCTTGGCTACAATTGTATCCCCTTCTTTAACAGTCAGCATTCCGTCATTTGTTACCTTACCGATAACCATAGAATGTAAACCCCATTTTTTTACCATTTCATTTACCTGCTCTTCTCTGCCCTTTTCAACTATTAAGAGCATTCTCTCTTGGGATTCCGACAGCATAACTTCTATGGGATTCATTCCTTCTACTTTTCTTGGAACCCTAAGCACATCTATTTCCATTCCGCCTTCACCGCGGGTAGCTGTTTCACTACAAGCTGAGGTAAGTCCTGCGGCCCCCAAATCCTGAAGTCCCACCACAGAACCTGTTTTTAATAACTCTAGGCATGCTTCCATTACTCGCTTTCCTAATTCGGGGTCCCCAACGGGGCATACGCCTTCACTATTTTCTTCTAATGTTGCGGAGGAAAAACTGGCCCCGCCTATTCCGTCCATGCCCGTTGCCGACCCTATATATATGACGGAATTCCCCACACCGGAAGCATTTGCACGGTGAATTTTATCATGTTCCACCAGCCCGAGACACATGGCATTCACAAGGGGATTTCCTTCATATGTATGATTAAAATAAATTTCCCCGCCCACAGTAGGTACTTCCAAGGCTTTTGTGTAGTCGGCCATTCCTTTTACCGCGCCTTTCAACAGGGCCTTGGTATTGTCACTTTCTTTTATGTTGCCAAAACGCAAGGAGTTCAAAAATGCTATAGGTCTGGCACCCATTGCAAATATGTCCCTGAGAATTCCGCCCACTCCCGTTGCGGCACCCTGATAGGGATTCACGGCTGTCGGTGAATTGTGGCTTTCTATTTTCATCGCAATTGCCATGTTATCACCGATATCCACTATACCCGCGTTCTCACCGGGGCCTTGTAGGACCCTCTTGCCGGAGGTGGGGAAATGTCTGAATAAAATTCTGGAATGTTTGTAGCTGCAGTGCTCCGACCACATTGCACCGTACATGTTTAATTCTAGGTCATTCGGTTCCCTGTCCAGTATCTTTACTATTTTCTGATATTCGATTTTTTTAAGTCCTACGGTTTCGTATCTGTTTGGCATGTTTTTTCCTCCGTTCTGTTTGCAAAGCGGACACACGGGTTCGCTACCGCTAGGCATCCTGGGAAATAGGGACAGGTACCTTTTCCCACCCGGGTCCATCCCACTATGATTTTAGATAATCCTCATATCCGATTTCTTTTAATCTATTTGCCTTTTTTTCAACACCTTGGGATAGCTCCCTCTTATAATCTATCAATTTATTGCTCAATTGTCCATCTCCCAGCGCGATAATTTGCGCTGCAAGTATACCTGCGTTTTTGGCTGCGTTTATCCCTACCGTTGCAACCGGAACGCCTGAAGGCATCTGTACTATGGAATAAAGGGAGTCCACACCGTTCAATGCTTTGCTTTTAATCGGGATCCCGATTACCGGTATATGTGTTATAGCGGCGATTACGCCTGCCAAATGGGCTGCGCCCCCTGCACCTGCTATGACCACCTTAATTTCCCTGTCGGCCACGTTTCTTGCAAAAACGAAGGCTTTTTCCGGAGTGCGGTGTGCGGAGATTATTGTGCATTCGTAAGCAACGCCCAGTTTTTCTAGTATTTCCATTGTATCCTTCATGATAGGAAGATCCGAATCGCTTCCCATGATGATGCTGACTATTGGATTTTTCATGGTTCACCTCCTTTTTAACGATAGTTTAATGATGGTTTAACGATGGTTTAACGATGACTGGGAATAGGTACCTGTCCCCATTTCCCTATCTTTCCCTCCCCCCATTTCCCTATCTATAGATAAATAAGGCGAACACACAGGTCCGCCCTATTTTTGTTTAATTAATTAAGATAGCAATAGCAGAGTGCGCAATAATCGTAGTTCTGAAGGAAGCAAGGATTTTTAAACAGCCAAGAATACAATTCTTTTGCTTCCCCCGAGACGAAAAAAATAAAAAGGTGCAATTTTGCGCAATCCGACGTGCACTTAGTTACAAATAATCCCCCAGTATATTAATAAGGCAATATCGTAAATCTGAGTATAAATAGTATTGCCAGTATGTAAACCGTAAAATGAACTTCTCTTGCTTTTCCTGTTACAATTTTAACTATGGGATAGAATATCAATCCGGCTGCGATTCCATTTGCGATACTATATGTAAACGGCATCACTGCAATGGTTAAAAAGGCTGGCAGAGCTTCTGTAAAATCATCAAAATTGATCTGTTTAACCGCGCCTATCATGAGAACACCGACTATAATCAGTGCAGGTGCAGTGGCTGCGGAAGGTATTGCCAAGGCAAAGGGTGCTAAAAATACCGCCAGTATAAATAATATACCTGTTGTTACGGCTGTCAAACCCGTTCTTCCGCCTTCGGCTACCCCGGCCGCGGATTCCACATAGGTTGTAACCGTCGATGTACCGAAAACGGCACCTACCGAGGTTGCAACAGCATCGGCTAGCAGTGCTTTGTCCATATTATGTAAATTGCCCTCTTCATCCAACATGCCCGCCTTGTTGGCAGTGCCTATCAAGGTACCGATGGTATCAAACATGTCCACTAAACTAAAAGAAATAATTACCGTTATTGCGTTTATCAATGACGTTAACAAATTGCCTGACCCCTGTGCGTTTAAAAGTCCCCTGAAATCCATTTTTAAAAAGGTCGGGCTCATATCAAAACTGATTGCCGTATCTATGGCTGTATTGGTCACACCCATGGGGATACCTATAATAGCAGTTAAAACGATACCTATCAAAATGGCCCCTTTTACCCTTTTTACCATTAGTACACCTATAATAATCAGGCCTATAACAGCTAAAATTACCTCGGGATTGTCAAAACGAGTAAGCGTTACTAGGGTATTTTCTTCATGTATTACAATACCGGCATTCTGGAACCCAATTAACGCAATAAATAGACCGATACCTCCACCTATTGCGTGTTTCAGGGATGCGGGGATTGCACCTATAATAGCCCTTCTTGCGCCGGTAACCGTTAATAAAATAAACAAAAGTCCGGAAATAAACACTATTGCCAGAGCTTGCTGCCATGTATATCCCAGTGATAAAACCACGCTAAAAGTAAAGAAAGCGTTTAGCCCCATCCCTGGCGCCTGCGCAAAGGGAAGATTAGCATAGAGCCCCATAATAAGTGTGCCTACCGCTGCAGATAATGTTGTTGCCAGAAACACCGAGTTAAAATCCATTCCCGTAACCGATAATATGTCCGGATTTACGAACAAAATATAGGCCATGGTAATAAAAGTAGTGACCCCAGCAATTATTTCTGTTTTTGCATCAGTTCCATTTTCCTTTAGCTTAAAGTAGTTGTCTAGGACTGATGCGGATCCGTTTCTTGCGCCCATTTCAAATTCCTCCTTTTTAATATAATTGATGTTTTGTTGCTATTGGATTAGCTTTCCCTTTAAAGTAAAAAATAAAACCCGAACAAGTAGGTTATAGGGAATGAAACCTACCCGCCCGGGCTTTTATCCCATCGGTGTGGCTTACGCCTGTACCGCTTGGACCAGCACTGATACAGGGATATCAGCCGGAACCCTAGGTACACTTCCACTCATGGCCGAATAATTTGCGGTTGTTCGATAAACGCTAAACCCTATTATCAGCACCATTTGAACCATCCCTATTTGTAAAAAATAGAGACCTGAGACGGCAACACACTAAACATGGATGTGTTTTTTGTCGTTGTATGTATATATTTGTCTTTTAAACCTTTATTGTGTTTCTGCGTACCCTAATAATAACAAAATTCTTTTTAAAGGTCAACAATTAACACGGGGACACGGTTCTATTGTTAATTAATTATTGAATCCCTTCCATTGCCTCCGAATCCTTTGCCACCACTAAATATTGAAAATAATCGATGGTAACCCCGCCTGTCGGGGATTTGTGTTCTAGGGGCCAGATCAGTTCTTTTTTAAAGGGGGACCCTTCCCCGTTCAGTTTGAACAGAGTATAATCGCTATCTATAAAATATCCAAACTCCTCTATTGACGAATCTAGGGTATCAATACTACTCTCGTAATTCCTTCTGGTAGTGGGATATAGATATCTGCAATTCTGATATGCATAGGCTACTGATAGCACTTTGTTTCTGAATTGTGAGCCTTCTTTATTCAAGGATGACCCGAACCAGGATATTTGTGGAAATGATTTTTGAAATATATGGGACAGCCCCAGTTGGCCGAAATATTTGCCTTTTGGCATACGGGAAGAGATATTCAGAAAATTTTCATATGCTTTTACATCTCTGACACCATTAAAATTATTGCCCGTATAAACTTCCAGCCTGTTCATCAGATTGTTGTTTACATGTTTAAATTTGAAATAATACTCTCCGAGAAGGTTCCTGTATGAATCTTCATTTTGGGCCAATTTTTTTTTAATTCTCTTGTAGAAGTGCTCTGATTCCTCGTCCATGATATCGTCTTTATTTATAAATTCTTCTATATAATCATTTATTGCTCCTGAGACATGATTTTTGTCTAAACAATATTTCATAAACCTGATAGCATTTTGAGGCTGATGTTCAATATCGGACCCAATCAGAATTATTCTGTCATTCTTGGGAAGTCCCTTATTAAACTTATAAAGATATCCCCAATAATCATACTCATCCTTATTCCACGCATCGGTCCCCTTTAAAGGTTCATAAATATCATTCAGAATATTTTCATCTTTAGTTTCCAAATATATATTTAAAAAATAGGTCATACTATACGGAAGTTCGCAGAGATAATATTTAAAATTTGTTTTCTCTTTATAGTATCTTAAAAATTTTTTTCTAAGTTCTATATTGGCTTTGACACCGTGGTTTTCCCCCGTTAAAAACATTTTACTGTCCTTTAAATCGTCATCCATTATCAATAAATCCTCCATGGATTCATTTTCAGGATAGATAACGCTATGGTTTTTTTCTAAATAATTTTTTAAATTCATAATTACAGTCTCCTAAAGCCGTTTTTACAGCAACATCTATAACAAAACCGATAGAATGCCCCATCAAGTTGCACAAAATTGCACTTTTTTGCTTTCTTACCGTCCTAAGCAAAGGTTCTGTATTTTTAGCTATTCAGGGATTTTCGCTTTACTCAAAATGGCAGTCATTGTGCAACCTGCCATGCCTTTTGTAATTATTATACTATATTCCCAGCTAGCCTGCATAATATCTGGCATAAGAGAAGTGCTTTTTCGTTTCATGACATTTCTATAAAAATTATAGAGGCGGACACTCTGCCCCTTTTTCCTAATCCCTATATACATAAGAATAATTAATTCTAACAGTGGAAAAATTAAGTTAATTGTGATATGGTATGTCTTGATATGAAACAAAATATTCCAAAAAAATGAGTAAAAATATAGACCCTGATTCTGATTCATTAAGGGTTTTAATTTTTATTTGTTAAAGGGAGATAAATATGTTGGTTGGAAGATTATCAATTCTTTATAGAAGAAGCAAAGTGACGTTTATATTACTGGCCATAATGATTGTTTATTTTATATTCATAACCCTGAATGGTGGAACTACAAACGTCAGCACCCTCGTGAGATATGGTGCACTGTACCCCCCTTTTGTCGTAATGTACGGACAATATTATAGATTCATAACTGCCATTTTCATCCACATTGGAATTGCGCACATATTTTTTAACGGGTACGCCTTATATATATTCGGTCCCCAAATAGAGAGGCTTTTGGGGCCCAAGAAATTCTTGCTTTTTTTTCTCCTGACAGGCGTGGGAGGAAATCTGGCAACATTTTTATTTAATTTTACTTCCATATCCGCGGGGGCCTCCGGTAGTTTATTCGGTATTCTGGGAGCATTTCTGTATCTGGTTCATCGACATAGGGATATGGTAACCCCCGGGGGAAGAAGACAAATTTTTTCACTTATCACAATAAATCTTATCCTAACTTTTGTAGTCCCGAGTATAAGTACCACAGCTCATCTTGGGGGACTTGCCATGGGATATTTGCTTTCCTATGTATTTATTAGATAGACAAGATCATGGAAACCTATCGACACAGGGGACTAACCTTGTGTCTTTTTTGCGTCCCCAATTTGCATAAAATCACAATAAATGGGCACTTTAAATATGCAAAGAAAGGAAGGCGATGACATGAATATAAATGAAAACATCAACCCGCCCGGCGGGGATATAAAAAACGAACAACTTGCACAACACCGAGAAGCAAACATCGGTGCGGATAAAATAATGACAAGCGATTCCGGATATAAAATTGCTAACGACCGATGGACCCTGAGAGCAGGAGCACGTGGCCCGTTATTGCTTAGGGACACCAACTTCTATAGAAAACAGTCGCGTTTTAATCGTGAAAGAATACCGGAAAAAGTGGTTCATGCTAGGGGATTCGGTTTATACGGAGAATTTGAATTACATAAATCGATGAAAGAACATACAGTGGCTGCATTTTTACAGGAACCCGGCACTGTAACCCCTGTTTTTACACGATTTTCTAATTTTATCGGCAGTAAAGGTTCTAAAGACACAGCGGTAGATATACGAGGTTTTGCAGTTAAATTCTACACACAAGAGGGAAATTATGATATGTTATCACTCCAATTTCCTGTTTTTATATTGGCAGATGCTATGAAATTTATGGACATGGTGCATGCGGTAAAACCTAATCCGATCACGGATGTGCCCCAGGCTACCGTGGCACACGACAACTTTTGGGATTATGTAGCGAGTAATCAGGAATCGGCACATATGGTGATGTGGTTAATGTCCCTAAGAGGACGCCCGAGAAGTTGGAGGATGATAGAAGGATGGCCTATTAATGCGTTCCGCTTTATCAACGAACAAGGGAAATCAACCTTTGTCAGGTTTGTATGGAAACCCAAGCTTGGGGTTCACTCGTTGTTGTTAGATGAGGCGAATGCCATTGGCGGTTTCGATCCGGACTTTCATCGTCGGGATATTATAGAAGCCGTCCAAAAGGGCGCATTTCCCGAATATGAGTTGGGAGTACAATTAATTCCCGAAGAGGATGAACTCAAATATGATTTTGATGTTTTGGATCCTACGAAATTTTGGCCCGAGGAGATAATTCCTGTAGATATTATCGGCAAAATGACACTAAATCGGCTGGTCGATAACTTTTTCGCGGAAGACGAGCAATCGTCCTTTGACCCCTCAACCCTTGTACCGGGAATTGAATTTTCCAATGACCCTGTTTTGCAAGGAAGGGCTTTTGCCTATCGGGATACAGATTACCACCGCCTCGGTACGGCAAATATCAATGAAATTCCGGTCAACAGGCCTATCAGCAGTGTAAACACTAATCATAGGGACGGCCATTCGAAATATCGAATTGATATTGATAGCATGGCCCATCACGAGGACCTGTTAGCAGGTAATAAACCAGCAGAGGCGCCTCCCGAAGATGGCGGATATACATATCATCCAACAGAGGTAAAAGGAAGAGTAACGAGAAGGCTCCCAAGCGCCTCATTTGATGATTACTTTTCACAGCCACGCCTTTTCTGGAACAGTCTGGCACCTTTTGAGAAAAAAGACCTTGTGGATACGTTCATTTTCCATCTTCAGTTTGTCAAAAACAGAGATACCAGACAAAGAAACGTTGAAATGTGGGCAAATGTGGATAAAGATATGGCGTGTGCCTTCGCCGATAATCTCGGTGTGGAAAGACCGCAAAATTCCAATGTTTCCGAATCAAGAACTTCACCTGCGATCAGCATGGCCAACACCACACATTCCGCCGCTACACAGAAAGTCGGTATATTGATTGGAAACAATTTTAACAGCAAAGAAGTGAAAGGTATAATGGATCTGCTAAACAACAACGGGGTGTTTTTCGATATAATCAGCGAAAGATTGGGTCCCGTTACTGGGGATAACGGCGAGCAGTTAGATGTTGGGGAGACTTTTAAAACAAAGTCCCCGGTATTGTATGATGCAGTTTATGTTGTGGGGGGAAAGGCAACAAACCAAGCTGAATTTGACCAAAAAGTTATGGAATTTTGCCGCGAGGTATATCAACATAATAAACCGATAGGTGTTGCAACAACCGGGCAGACATATATTGAACAGTCGAAATTTAATAACACCACGGGTGTTGTCAGCACGACAAACAACAATAATTTCGGGAATGATTTTATAAATGCAATAGCACAAAAACGGTTTTGGGACAGGGTGTTGCATTAAAACGACACAAGGGGACAATCCCCTTGTGTTCCCTTAACAAAACGTCCTAGAGAAAATAACAGTATGTTTTAACTTACCGTTGATATGTTCCGATTTCATCAAATCTATTTTATCGACAGTGATATTTAATTCCTTAAGTTGCTCTATGTATTTGCCGGGGTCAAAGTCGCCATCCATCACGACCCTTCTTCCGATGGTTAAATGGGGATTATATTTTCTGCTTTCCAGTTCAAACCCCTTTTTTAACAACAAATTGTGGAGTTCCTTCTGCATTTTGAACAGGGATTGATTTTTCTTAAGACCAATCCAATAAATGTCCCCTCCTCTTCTTTTGAAACGTCCAATTTCGGATGGTTCCAAAGTAAATGCCCGACACGATACTTGTTCCATTGCTTCTTCTATTAAATCTACCTCCCCTACGGGAATCTCTCCAAGAAATTCCAGGGTAAGATGTATATGTTCATTTTTAACAAACCTGCCCTTTTGAGAATGTTTTTTGATATCCTGTATTATATTCTGAATTGAGTTCTTCAGTTTTTCCTCAAGGTTAATAGCTATAAATAATCTCATTTGTATCTTCCTTTCTGCCAAGGGGACGCTCTTCACAAATTATATATCCTCAATTTTCATTCTGTCTATTGCCCTTTTCGTGTTAATCCTTGATTTTTCCCCTAAATAAATAGCCGTTAAAACAATAGTTGGTATATTACAAATCAAAAAAGGGAAAATTAGTGCGATATAATTTTCTACGCCAACATCCCTCACAACGTTTTGCTCCGTTACCACACCATTAATCATAACCTTTGTTTCATAATATGCAACCTGACCAAGGACAACAATAAGCGATAACAAAAAAGATATCACAGGCAGAACGAGGCCGACATATTTGTTCTCACTTCTAGATAACCGCAGTTGCAAGTAAATTAATCCTGCTATTATTGCAAGCATTACAATCAGGGATATGGAAATATTCAACATAGAGACAGCCCACATTATTATTCAACCCCTTTCATGATTTTTCTGTATTCATTAATAAGTATCTTTGCGGTATCGAAATCAATTTTTTCATCAATTGCAAGTCTTTTGATGATTGCAATATAGGGGTCCTCGTCAATTTTCTCTTCAATGCTGATTTTTTGGATAATCTTATCCAATCTGAGTCTTACAGTTGGATAGGTGACCCCGTATTCTTTTGCAATTTCTTTTAATGAGCCTGATGCCAATATGAATTTTTTTATGAAGGTGACATCTTCATCTTCTAAATTGACCATCCAGTCAGGAACTATTTCTATGGTCATATTTTAACCTCCTTTAACAATGTTAATTATATACCTTAACATTGTTAAAGTCAATATAAATATAGTGGTTGAATATAATTAATGGTGTTGAACAGAGTAATGTTGCGCAATTGTCTAATAATACGTCGTAACGGTAGTTTAACGGTTGTTAAAGTAGGGACACAAGGGGACAGTCCCTTTGTGTTGTTAAATGGAATTTGATGGGACAAAACTCCACGTCCCCTAGTCCCTAAGCATGTTCGAAAATGTGCACTGATAGAGGGTGGACAGGGTCGTCCACCCCTACAAAAACATTCTTTGACGGTTCCGTAGGGGCAGACGACTCTGTC
>DASRMN010000009.1:0-11347 GCA_035647935.1 Clostridia bacterium
CTCGTATAGCATATTCATCCCTCCATTTTTAAGAAATTATTTAATTTCTTTGCTCTATATATACCCTAAACAAATTACTTTAAAATTAAACATTGAATTAACACGGGGACGGTTCTATTGTTAATTTTAATTAACAATAGAACCGTCCCCGTGTTAATCTGTATTAATTTAACGCATTTCTCCCATTTCTTCTAATATTTTTGCAACGGGATCAACCCAATTTCCATCGTACAGTTCTATAGCACCCCTATCACAAGCTTCCGATATTTTCGGATCGATCGGTAATTTAGCAAGCACTTTCAAATTATATTTTTCCGCAACTTCGTCTATATGACTTTCACCGAACACCTTATAATCTTTTCCGTTATCAGGACATCTGAAATATGACATGTTTTCCACCAAGCCGACAATAGGAACCTCCATAATTTCAGCCATTCTGACGGCTTTGGATACAATCATTGATACAAGTTCCTGGGGAGAAGTTACCACAATAATTCCATCCACAACTATAGACTGAAATACAGTGAGCGGCACATCACCGGTACCGGGCGGCATATCAATAAACATAAAATCTATATCGCCCCACATGACTTCCGTCCAGAACTGTTTGACGGTGCTGGCAATAAGCGGCCCCCTTACAATAACAGGATCCGTGTCATTGGCTAAAACCAAATTAATCGACATAACATCAATTCCCGTATTGCTTTTAACCGGGAATATCCCCCGAGAATCCCCTTCTGCCCTTCCTTTTAAACCAAAAATTTTAGGAATAGAAGGTCCTGTTATATCGGCATCAAGTATAGCCGTTTTATACCCCATTCTATTCATTGTTACAGCAAGCATAGAAGTTACAATAGATTTTCCTACTCCACCCTTACCGCTCAAAACACCGATAATGTTTTTTATATTGCTGAGCTCATGAGGCTGCTCGGAAAAATCCGTTTTTTCCTTTGCTTCTCCATTACTTCTTGCGCTACAACTTTCGCAATTTTGATCGCATTTTTCGCTCATGTTTTATTCTCCTTTTTAAATCGTTAATACCTCTATAGATAATAACCCTACCGTATTCCGTTCTAATTATAACAGACATACATCTACACAAACAATATTATATATTGTATTTAACATATGTCAATAATCTATTTTATTTTTAGTAGCAAGAAGATATACAGGATTATCCGTCCCTATCCTACTATTTTGCGCTCCCTGCACCGTATTTATCCTGTATTCAACAGCCCGCTGATTAAATAGATAAAACTTGAATTATAAGAAAATTTTATGGTAATACTATTCTAAATAGCATAAAAGGAACGGTGTTTATGGGAGACTTGGAAAAATACTCACTAACAAATTCTCTGGATGAAAACATAAAAATGATTCAGGAAATATTTTGTGATGATGAATGTATAAATCTTCGTGTGTTTCAAAACCAATATAATGATTTTAGAGGTTGTATTTTCTTTATAGACGATATGATAAACCCAATCATTGTGGATGAACATATACTAAAACCTATATTAGAAAACAGGGCCTTACCGGGCAACACAGACCATATTACATATCTGTCCACACAGATACTTGCATCGAGTAGCCTGAAAATTACCTCATCTGTAGAGGACATAGTAGATGCAGTTGTATATGGTGACACCGTACTGTTTGCGGAAGGCTGTGCTCAGGTTATTATTATTTCCTCTAAAGGATGGCAGATAAGAGACATTACAGAACCCAAAAGCGAAAAAGCCTTAAAGGGCCCTAGGGAAGGTTTCCTAGAATCCTTGTCTGTCAATCTATCCATGCTGAGAAGAAAAATCCGCTCTAAAGACCTGAAATTTCACCGCATAACCGTGGGCGAAAGAACCAAAACAAAGGTATGTGTATGTTATATGAATGGCCTGGTTCATGACAAAATATTAAATAAGGTGATAGATAAAATAGAAAACATTTATATAGACGGTGTATTTGATTCAAAAAATATCGGGGAATTTATAACTGACGAGCCTTTTTCCATTTTTGAAATGGGTCATTTCACGGAAAAACCGGACACTGTGGCATCAAAACTGTTGGAGGGCCGAATTGCCGTATTGGTTGACGGCAGCCCCTCAGTGATGACCACTCCTTCATTATTTATAGAAACCTTTATTTCCAATGACGATTATTCTCTGAATTATTATTATGCAAGCATAAGAAGGCTCCTTAGAATTATCGGTTTTGTAATAACCATCAGCATCCCCGCATTATATCTGGCTTTAGTGGCATTTCATCAAAGCACGTTGCCTACTGATCTTTTGGTAACTATCTATGCTGCCAGAGAAGGAGTGCCTTTTCCCACTGTTTTGGAGCTCATAGTCTTGATTATTATGTTTGAGGTTCTGATAGAGGCGGGGACCAGAGCCCCGGGTGGGGTCAGCCAGGCTCTCAGTATTGTGGGAGTACTGGTTTTAGGAACAGCCGCTGTGGATGCACGTCTGGTATCCGCTCCCACGATAATAGTAGTCGGTGCTGCAGCCATTACGGAACTCATGTTGCCCGAAATCACCGGCCCCCTTGCAATCCTAAGACTTGGCCTTTTGATACTGTCCTCACTCCTAGGGCTTTATGGATATATGTTTGGAATATTGGCCTTAATCATACATCTGTTTTCATTGAGAAGTTTCGGTATACCTTTTATGGACGGTCTGACCACGTTACACCCACAATCCATAAAGGATACGATCATACGGGCTCCTGCATGGTATATGCGATATAGGCCGAAATTCATGAGCAAGGACTACAAAAAAGGCTCAGTCGGAGGAAAAAATGATGAATAAATACCTAGTTATATTTCTTATCATAATTTCCTGCTTATCTTTAACAGGGTGTTGGAGCTACAGGGAAATAGATTCCTTATACATAATAGCAGGTATAGGGATAGATAAGGTGCCAAATACAAATCGACATAAAATAACAGCGGAATTTGTTGATGCAAAGAATGTCTCGGGGGGAGGCGCCCAACAACAGACGGAACAGGGTCTCCAATCCGTACTATTAGAAACTGAGGGAGTTTCTATATTTGACGCTGTCCGTAAGATGATAAAGATTTCCGCGAAAAGGCCATATATGGCCCATACAACCACAATCGTAATCAGCGAAGAAACCGCCCGTGAGGGAATTGTACCTTTTCTTGACCTGATTACAACAAATGAAGAACCGAGGCTCGATGTGGATGTTTATGTTTCCAGAGGAAAATTGGCCGGTGAAATACTCCATACCAAAAGTTTCTCCACGGATATAAGATCCTTTGAATTATCCCAGATAGTAAACGAAAATAAACAACTGGTGCGGGTACCTGTACTGAAAGTTTATGAAATAATCAGCCAACTCGCAACACCAAAATTTAATATTGTGCTACCTGTCGTGACATCATTTTTTAATCATGGTGAAAGCACAAATATACTGTCGGGAGGTGCAGTATTCAAAGCGGATAAACTCGCGGGGTTCCTGGAACAGGAAGATATGATCCCTTATCTGTTTATAAAGAATCAAATACAATCGGCTATTCTAAATGTAGAAACCCAGGATGAAGACGTTAACAGTACAATAACCTTGGAAACCCTCAATAACAGCACAAAAATCAGGCCCATGTATAGCACTGAAGGAATCAGTTTCGATATAAAAATCAAGACAGATGTATTTCTGACAGAATCGGATACCAGAACTGATTTCATCTCCCCCACGGGCAGAAAAAAACTCAAGGAATTGGCTGAAAAACACCTAGAAAAGAGAATAGAAAACCATATAAAGAAAACCAAGGAGGAGTTTGAATTCGATATATTCGGATTTGGAAATATCATAAGACAGAGAAATCCTAAACTTTGGAAGGACTTAGAAAAAGACTGGGATTCCGTTTTTATGGATGTAAACTTTAATGTGGAATGTGATATACGTATAAAAAATTCCGGGCATACCCTGAGCCCGATAAAGGTTGTTGATTAGCCATGGCTATGATTGTCATATATTTGCTTTTATATCTATACATAATATTTTATGATCTCATGCCTATCAAAAGAAATAACTACAATAAATTGTTTGCATTTAATTTGATCACCATAACTGTTGCATTTATATTGGTGGTTTTAGTGGGATTTGATTTAAGGGTGCCTAGCCCTTCGGATTTCATTGAAAAGATAGTTAAGTTTTTTATGGGTTAAAATAGATTAGATAAGGAGGAAAATTTCTATTGAGAAAAGAGCAAATCTCCGAATCACAAATTTATATATTGATTATAACCTTTATGATAGGAACCACCACAGCAATATCCCCCTTTAGCCAAAGTCGGCAAAATACATGGATTTCCCTACTGGTTGCATTGGCAGTAACCACCCCGATAATTATTATTTATGGGAGCATAGCCAATAGACACCCGAACAAAGACATATTTCAGATATTGGAATATGCCTTTGGCAAAATAATCGGTAAAATAATCGGGGTCTTTTACACATTTTACTTCTTCCATTTGGGTGCTATCTGCATAAGAAATATGACAGAATTTATACATATAGCCTCCTTCCCTGAAACCCCCCAGTATTTTACCGTCCTTTTTATAGGCATACTGGCAATCTATATTTTAAAAGCAGGATTAGAAGTTATGGTCAGGGTAAATAAATTTATATTTCCATTTTTAATATTTGTAATAGGCCTTACAATTGTTTTTGTTTTCCCAAGAGCACACATAAGTCATTTCTTGCCTATTCTGGAGGAGGGATGGAAACCTGTTCTGAGAACCGGCCATCTTATATCTACTTTCCCCTTTGGCGAAACTATTGCTTTTCTATCCTTTTTTAATGCTACAAGGGAAAAGAAAAAAGCCTCTAAAATATATTTAAAGGGGATATATCTGGGAGCTCTGATCCTTTTCGGTATTATCGTAAGGAATATCTTGGTATTAGGGCCCGCCAACTTAGCCACAGAGATTCTTCCTTCGTTTGAAGCGGTGTCCCTAATTAATATAGGCAATTTCATAAGAGGAACCGAGATAATAATAGCCATCGTAATTACAATTGCAGGGTTTATAAAAGTATCTGTTTGCCTACTGGCATCCTGCATCGGAATTACCAGATTATTCGGTTTTGCCGATTACAAATGGGTTGCCGCACCCTTGGGGCTGCTCATGATGTCCCTTTCATTTATTTTATATAATAATGCCATGCGCATGGTTGAATGGGTTAACATTTATAAATTTTATGTTATTCCTTTTCAGTTGATAATCCCCATATTTGTTCTTATATTTGGGGGGTTAAGAAGGCGCACGGCAAATTAAGGGGGCGAACATATGGGTTCGCCCCTTTTGTCGTCGTCATCCCGAGACATGCAGAATGAGGGTAGGGGCAGAAGACCCTGTCTGCCCAGGGTGGACAGGGTCGTCCACCCCTACGATTTTCATGGTAATGGCAATTTTCACACAGCCTGATGCTTTGTTTATCAGGTGTCATGCCTCATAATACCCCCTGTTTTTAACTCGCTTTAGGAAATATAACAATTAACTTGAATAAATCTCCATCTATGGTTATGTCTAAATTTCCACCCTGAAGTTCCACAAGGCTTTTGGCTATCGAAAGTCCCAACCCCGACCCTTCAGTAGAGCGGGATTCATCTCCTCTTGTAAAACGTTCGGCAATTGCAGACGGATCAAAATTCATTTCACGGGCAGAGACATTTTTAAACGTAAAATTCACCTCGCGCTCATTTTCCGTAACGTCTATATATACCCTTGAATTTTCCATAGAATATTTTAGTATATTGCTTATAATGTTTGCAAATACCCTATAGGTTCTCCTGCCGTCCAAATTGCACATAATTTTGTTTTCCGGAGCATCTATTCTGAATTGAAGGTTGCTCTCATTTATCCTTTCCTCCAACTCCCCCAAGGTCTGCCTAAGCAGTGCAACTACATCTATATTTTCCAAATTAAAATCTATATTACCGCTTGTGGCCTTGCTGGCCTCAAACAGGTCTTCTATCAATATTTTTAACCTTTGTGATTTTTTATCTATTATATCTATATATTCTTTTTGCGTACCCGGATTAACATCCTCATCTTTCAATAGATCCACATATGTGATAATGGATGTCAGCGGAGTCTTGAGATCATGAGATACATTTGAAATAAGCTCTGATTTCATTCTCTCACTCTTTATTTCTTTGTCCACTGCTACGCTGAATCCCTGTTTGATATTGTTCAAGTTCTTAGCCATAGGGGTTAAAATGCCCATATCTTCACCGACTTTAATATCAAAATTGCCTGCCGAAACCTGCTCACTCGCCAAATTCAGTTCCGAGGCGCTTTCTATTAACCCCAGTATATACTTAAACACAATAACACTGTATATAGCTGCTAGAACAAGGCCAAAAAAGCCGCCTGAACCCAATATTGCTATAACTAAGAAATTCATTACTGCTATTCCTATTAACTTCCTTTGGTTATCCTCCCTTAAGTCTATGGCCATAAGCCTCTTTGATATTTCCCTTATACTCCTGACAAGAAATAGTAATGCCCTTCCAAGAAAGCTGCTGTCTATAAGTCCCTTCCTGAGTCCTGTATAATAAAGATATTTTATATAAACCGTGTTTAAATAGACGAGTAGGTATAATATAAAAGTTATGGGTATTCCAATTATATAAAAATAGGGATTTACATCATATACTATTTTTGTAACGGGATTGATATAACCGTATCTGTGGCTATCAAATACAGCCACATTGATACCGCACAATCCTACAAGTAACACCCATCCAACAAGCTTCAGCTCCAGAGGCATTTTGTTAAATCCCCTACAAATAGCTGTTTTGTTTTGTAACGAATAGGGTATTGCAAAAGCTGCTATAATTAAAATTAAAATGCCTATTGCCCCTATTACCAGAATGAGAACAGAATAATCCGGAAACACATAGTTTTCTTTCATGCTCAATGTGAATACATCATTATGGCTTTCAAAATTTCGCGGAATAATATATATTGCTTTTAAATCAGCATACTGTTCAGCCTTTTCGACTTGTTCGGCTTTTAAATAGTTAACAATTAAATCCCTATCAAACCTGGTTCCCTTATTTTTAAGTTCATCCCCCAAAACAACATCTACCGCAGGACAACCATTTTCGTCAAAGGTCATTTTTATATATAAAAGACTGTTGTCCATCTCTGTCTGCAACTCGGCATCCGAAATATACGGCATATTAGTCAAAGGCCTTCTTTGGACGGCTGTGCCTTCTTCTGTTTCTCCGACTGTTTCTTTTTCGTCATTGGTTCTGTCCCCTTCCGGTTCCCTAGGGATTTCTTCGCTAATTTCGTCTTTCGCTGTTTTCGCGGTTTTCCCATCTTCGGAATCTCTTTCCGCATCTGTTCCTCTTTTATCTACACTTATACCATCCCCCGAAACATGCTCTGAATCCCCACTCTCCCCCAAGGGATATATTTTATATTTGACACTTTTTACATCTATATACCTGTTGTCAGACCAATCATTCTTTTGATTTACATAGCGTTGAAGGGATCTTGTCAAGCGTGCTATGTCATATGCTATACTGTTAATGCCGCTGCTTTCTATATAATTTTTTACATTGTCCGCAACGGAAAAATAGAAGTTTCTTATAGGCAGGTAGCTTACTACAGAAATTATTGCAAAAACCAGTATTACAAGCACTGTTGCGGCAGATGTACTAAAAAATTTTTTGCCACCCTTTTTATCAGGGACTGTTTCCCCGCCACCCCAATCTTTTTCATTTAATATGGTTTCTTCATCGTTACTGTTTTTTTCACAGGACAAAATTTCCTCATCATTGCCATCTTTTTTATCTGGTAGGAATTCCCTGCCGCTACCATCTTTCTTATCCGGTAGGAATTCCTTGTCGTTGTCATCTTTTTTGCCTATCACGGTTTCTTCACCGCTATCGTTTTGGTTGTTCAAATTTGTATCCAATGCCCCACACCACCTTTAAATATTTTGGTTCTCCCGGATTGATTTCAATCTTTTCACGAATTCTCCTTATGTGCACCGTTACCGTATCCGGATTATATGCAGGTTCTTTCCATACATTTTCGTATATTTCTTCTATAGAAAATACCTTGTTTGGGTTGCTCATCAATAAATATAAAATTTTATATTCCAAGGGGGTTATCTTAACTGTCTCGCCATCTACTATCAATTCCTTACTGTCATCCCTGAGTTCTATGCCGCCTATTTTTAACATATTTTCTCTTGATACACCGTTGTTCGAATAATTTGTGTATCTTCTGAGGTTGGAATTAACCCTTGCAAGAAGTTCCATAGGATTAAACGGTTTTGTGATATAATCGTCCGCCCCGATATTAAGTCCGAGTATTTTATCCATGTCTTCCGATTTTGCAGATAAAAATATAATGGGTACCGAACTTTTCTCTCTTATTTTAATTGTAGTCTTTGTTCCGTCGAGCCCCGGCATCATAATATCTATGAGCACTAGGTGTATTTCTTCCTTATCGAATGTTTCTAGGGCCTGTATTCCGTCATACGCTTTAAAGACATTATAGTTTTGATTTTTTAAGTAGACTTCTATGGCATCGGTTATTTCTTTTTCATCATCGACGACAAGTATGTTATACATTTCACACTTCACCCCTATTTTCGAGATATCTCTTGTGATAATAGTAACATATACTTTTTAAAATTCTACTACTATAATCCTTACAAATTTCTTACATTATAACTAAATAAATAGAATAAGATAAAAGGAACAGACTGTGGGGAACTGATTTGGTATTGCGTAATTGTCTAATAGTACGTCATTAACTTGCTTAAAATATTTATATATTACAATTCTCATCGCGGTTTGAAATTTTGATGGCTCCAACAACTCCCTGGAAACAAAAAACCTTTATGACCTAACCCAAATTGCAGGGCAAATTGATGGTAGGTCAAACGCAACGAGAACCAAATTTGCATGACCAGAGGGAATGAACAAATTTGTGTTTCGAGACTGCGAAAATTCGTTAACAGTTTTTTGTTTTTCCGGCTATGCCGGACAGGCAGGTCGTTGGGAACCATTACAAAATTTCAAAAGCGATTCATCTTGTAATGTATAAATATTTGAAAGATAGCTTGTTTTAAAGCAGCACTATAACGTATGTAAGGGGGACCTGCGGCCGCCTGCTTACAGTTGCAATACTATCCTGCAGGATGTGTAGAGGCAGTCTTTGACCGTCCGCTTGTGGCACAAGAGGGCAGACAGAGTCGTCTGCCCCTACAAATGAAGACCAAAGGTCGCCCCTACGGAACCATCAGGGAATGTTTTTGTGTTTTTGTAGGGGTGGATGACCCTGTCCACCCTCTATCAATGCACATTTTCGAACATGCTTAGGGACTAGGGGACGGGAGTTTTGTCCCATCAAATTCCATTTTATCTATAAGCAGGGTTAGTGTGATGGGAAAAAACTCCCGTCCCCTTGTCCCGTGCCTTCCTTTGACAATCGTTTAACAATCGTTCATGACACAAGGAAACAGCCTTTTTGTATTGTGTGTGCTATAAGAGGGCAGACAGAGTCGTCTGCCCCTACAACATTACCAAGGAATGTTTTTGTGTTTTTGTGAGGATGAACGACCCTTGGCCAACCGACCAACTGAATATTATAAGACTTATATGAATGGAGCAAGTCTAACCCCCACACAAATACTAAAACCCATACAGTAATTACCGTATGGGTTTCGGGGTGGACATCGTTACATATTAATTTACTCGTTGATTTTGTCTTCTACCTCTTGTGGTGTTAAACCATCTGCGTTTATTAATTGCGCTTTGATTTCCGGATCATCATATCCGATTGTGTTTGCGCTGAGACCCCCCACTACAATAGCATCAAGATTTTTCAGGGATGATATATCTTCAACCATTATCCCCTTCAATGTTCTTACAGAGTGCCCTTTACCGACCAAAAAATCTGCTACATTTGTCAGGCCTGCTTCTATCCCGATTTTTTTCATAATTTTATCACCTCAGGATTATTTTGCGCAAATAATCATTAATATATACAATGACGTAAATAAATAGAAACTGAAAACAGGGTTGGGGATTTTATATGGCGGGACAGATCGACTTATGTGAAAAAACCGGCAACAAACGGGCGGTCGAAGACCGCCCTGCACATGTTATAAGACAACATAAATGTTATTATGTATTAATTTGCCTATCAATCATGTTCTTTACTTCCTGCGGTGTTAAACCGTCCGCATCTATTATCGGCGCATTGGTTTTTACATTATCATACCCGAACATGTTTGTGTTGAGACCCGATATAACAATAGCATCAAAATTTCTTAATGAAGACAGGTTTTCGTCCATCGAACCGCTTAATTGTTTCACAGAATAACCCTCATCCGTTAAAAAATTTGCTACGTTTGTTAATCCTTCTTCTATTCCGACTCTTTTCATGACTTCATCACCTCGGGATTATTTTGTGTAGGCAACCACCAGTCTATACAGTAAATATAAATAAACAAACCTAATATTCAGTAAAAATTCCTTTAAACACAAAGAGACAGTCCCCTTATGTATTTCCCTGTTTAATTATTTCCACTTTCTAGAGGTATCAATCGGTCAGATTCCCAAAGCAGGCCTCCATCGGGGGAATAAATTTGTTCATCGCCAAACCATGGTTCCCTTTGATGATTAGAACCTGCGTCCCACCTGTCTCCTACATAATGATGCTCAAAGCCAATACTATCTGTGGCGACAACTTTCATTATACAGGTCTGCCCGTCATTTAAAGGTATTTTTTCATCTATTTCGTATCCATCATGAAAAAACGTTTCTTTCGGTATAGTTTCGTCGGAAATCACCTTGTTGTCTACCTCTATAACAAGTCGTATCTCCCTAAATTCTATTTCCGAAGATATTTCTTTAATATCTGCACTGAGATTTCCCTTTCTTCTATAGGTCTTACCGTCAAATTTTGCTTCCCCCATGAGCCTTGGAAACATTATCGGAAAAACTCTCTCTTTAATACTTGGAATATTGATTTGATCATCATGTGTTGTTTTCTTTACACCGTTTTCATTTATCACAATCTTAGGCATCGCATCGCCGAAAATATTACGTGAAACAGTTGTAACAAAAGTTGTATCGTTTTTATCCATGGGAAACAGTTCACCGTCAAAATCGAGACTGACAGCGGTGTTTTCACTGACTTCTTTCGGGGTAAGAATAAACGTAATGGGTACCGTAAATTCATCTGTATCAACTTTCCCGATTTCCGCGACAGCACTCTCGATAATGCTTGCTTTTTGTCTCAACATTTCATTGACGTTTGAATAAATGGCGTTCATATCGTTTCCTATACGAT
>DASRMN010000010.1:0-2782 GCA_035647935.1 Clostridia bacterium
AGGTTATAGACATTTATTATCATGTGTATTATTCAGGAGAGCCTATAAACTTCCTTATATATATAAATTATATTTTGTTTCTTCCTGTATTCACGGCGGGACCCATTCACAGATACAGGGAATTTGAAAAAAGCATGAAGAACCCAATCTTGTTGGATATGGAGGTAGTATCGTATAGTGCGGGAAGGATTATCAAGGGTTTGTTTAAAAAACTTGTGGTGACGGAAATTCTATTTATAGGATTTAATCATCTGCAGACACTTGATTTGCGTTGGTATACCAGTCTGTTGATAGTAATTATGAGCTACGCTGTATTATTTTTCGATTTCTCGGGATACAGTGATATTGCCATTGCATTCGGCGCTTTAGCAGGGATTTCAGTACCTGAAAACTTTAAAAAGCCTTGGGCGGCCCCGACCATGACGCAGTTTTGGAGAAACTGGCATGTCACCCTGAGTGATTTCATAAGGGATCACATTCATGTGGTAATCGTAAAGAAAAGGCTTACCAAAGTTCAGGGCGGAATTATCGGATTTTTTACTATGGTGACAATGGCATTATGGCACGGGTTTAATGTACCGTATGTAATTGCAGGGGTCTATTTAGGTATGATTTTATTCTTTGAAAGCATTTTTTCCTTAACTACCCTGAACAGGAGAACTACAAATAAGATTTATTTTGCATTCAGATGTTTGCTGACAAATTTTTTATTCGGGCTGAATACTCTTGTATTCACTCTTACCAAGGACAAAGTTATAGAAGTAATTTTGGGACTGTTTAATATCTAGGCGGAGGTAACTATGGGTAAAAAATCGGAGAAGGAAAAATCAAAAAAAATATGGGCATATTTGTTCATATTCGGGCTGGGCGCCGCAATTATTATTTTTGATATGTTGTTGACATCTGCCGACCCTGTAGGAAAATCTACCTTGTTTATAAAAAATGATTTTGAAAAGATTAGATTATCCCATCCCAAAGAAGTATATGAAAAAATTTTTTATGGGAACTCTGTGGTGATTTCCGCTTTTATCGAGGAAGAAAGTAGAAGCGGATATGTGAATATGGGTGTGGATTACGGAACCATAGAGGATTTATCAAAAATATTGGAGAAAAATATGGTCAGTATCGGCACCGATTTGGTTATCGGGGCTAATTATCTTACTTTCATGGATACGCTTGATACTAATCCCACGTATCCATGGCATAGGAAGGTCTACGAACCTTATCTGTATTTCCAGAGAGACAGGCTTCATCCCTTTATTGTAAACGGAATCAACAGCTTTCTCAGGGAGAAAAAATTTGTGCCCGAAAGATATACAGAGTTGGACAGATGTGTATACTATGGGGTTCTATCTGATGAGGAAATGGATAAAAAAATCGAGGGATATAAAGAATTTTATTGGAACAAGGGCATTGAATATTACGAAAAGAACTACAAGGCTTTGCAAAAGATTATAGATTATTGCAAGGAAAGAGATATAGAACTGAGGTTTGTTTGGTTCCCTTGGAACAGTTATATTGCAAAACCTGAAAATGTAATTGCGGTGGAAGAAAAAGCTAAGAAAATTATGGAACACAACAATATAGAGTATATTGACCTTGCGGATGCATTCGGGAAAGAGTGTTTTCATGATTTAGGACATTTAAACTATGAACTCGGTGCAGTTGAATTTACGAAGGAGATAGATAAATGGTTAAATCGGGAATAAAAGTTTTCTTCAAAATATTGATATATACGGCCATGGTCGGACTGATATGCATATTCTTCACGGGCAACGGTGAGTTTATCTACGAGGGGTTTTGAAGGAACGGATTTGTCATCCCGGGATGTATAGTATAAGTCTGGTTCCTAAAAAGGATCCAAAGCGAGATTCTTCGCTAACACTCAGAATGACACACACCGGGCTAACGCCCATAATGACAAAATTATATGGTATTTTGGACAGACAGTATTTTGAACAATAGTTTAGTAATCGTTTATAAATGTCATCCTGAAACGTACAGAATAAGTTTGACCCCCTAAGGATCCAGAATTTTTAGTATTTCAAAAGGAGGGAAAAAAATGAGTAAAAATGTATTATTGATCGGATTTTACAACGAAAAAGCTTTAGGCGTCAGATACCTTGCAAATGCACTGAATACCAAGGGATATAACGCCCATATCTTATACTTTAAAGAGTTCAACAGTGTTTATCCGAGCAAGGCCAGCGAAAAAGAATTGGACTTACTAGAGGACTTAATATATGAAATAGAGCCCTCCTATATCGGTTTGAGTGTTATGTCTTCCTTATATTTGGAATCCGTATATCTAGTGAACAACAGGATAAGAGAAAAATTTGACATACCGATTATTTGGGGCGGTGTATACCCCACGCTTTTCCCGGAAGAGACATTGAAATATGGTGATTATGTTATACAGGGGGAAGGAGAATTGGCTCTGGTAGAATTGTTAGATATTTTGGAAAACAACGGGGACCCTTTCCACATCAAAAACCTCACATTATATAGCGGGAACAAAGATATAATTAGAAATCCATTGAGACCATTGACCCGGGATTTAGATACACTAGGTTACCCAAGGGTTGGCGGGGATAATATATATTTTATTCATAATAACGAGATATCATATGGAGACCCGCAGATTAAAGGTTTTACTTATGAGTTGACTGCATCCAGGGGTTGCCCCTTTGCTTGTTCCTATTGTAGTTCTGTCAACTTGAGAAGGCTCTACGCGGGAAGAGGAAAATATGTACGCTTTCGTTCTGTGGATAACGTTATGAAG
>DASRMN010000011.1:0-8718 GCA_035647935.1 Clostridia bacterium
CCTCTATCAATGCACATTTTCGAACATGCTTAGGGACTAGGGGACGGCGAGTTCTTGTCCCATCAAATTCCATTTTATCTATAGGCAGAGAATGGTGAGATGGGAAAAAACTCCCGTCCCCTTGTCCCGTGCCTTCCTTTATGTGACAAAAAGGACTGTCCTCTTGTATCATCCAGGCCTGACCAACCGACCAACTGAATATAATTGGACTATTGCGCAGAATATGTACCTAATATTTTTAAAAATACAGTCATATCTCTAATTTTGCATAGCGCCTCATCTACAATATTATCCTTAGGTGTTCCTATGAAATCAATATAAAAAATATATTTACCGATCACTGTTTTGGCCGGCCTCGATTCGATTCTTGTCATGTTTATGTCCCTGTCGGCAAATTCTTTTAATACCCTGTGCAGGGCACCGGGTTTATCATCGGGGAAGGTAAACGCAATGGATGTCTTGCAACAAAGGCATTCCAAAAATGGTTCCCTGCTTATAACAATAAATCGGGTTTGATTCAAAAAATTATCTTGAATGTTATATTGCAATACATTTAGATTATAAATTAGAGCGGCTTCCACATTTGCAATAGCAGCAAAGTTTTTACCTTTCCTTTTAGCCTTGGCGCATGCCAAAGAGGTGCTTTCACAAGAAATCAACAGAGCCTTGGGAATATATCTCCTGAAATATTCCCTACACTGTTCAATTGCCTGGGGATGGGAGTATATGCAATCAATTTCCTCAATGCTATCATTTAGGCTGACAAGATTATGATAAACAGGCAATATTAATTCCCCTACAATTTTAGCCTCCTCGGTTTTTAAAAGTCCATCCATTACAAAAGTTACCGCGCCTTCGGTAGAATTTTCAATCGGCAATATTCCTCCGTCAATCTCCCCTTCTTCCACAGCTTGTATTATTTCATAAAAACTCATCATAGGAATGAGCGTGGCCGTAGGAGCATAAACTTTAGCTGCCTCATGGCTGTGAGACCCTTGTGGACCCAAATATCCCAATTCCATATATTATCTCTCCCTTGTCTTTTAATTGCTACCATGCCACTATATAGGTTGTATACATCTTGTGTTCAGCACAAATGACGGACTTGTTAAAAACCGACAATGTATGCCGATACAAGAAATTTTTGAATTATATTATAAGCAATGTATATTATGAAATCCGTTTTGTTCGAGAATTTCCAAAACCAAATTTTGATCCTTTTCACTCTCGAAAGCTAGGCGGAGTGCCCCTCCCTTATTCTGCCTTGAATGAAGTATTTCTATTTGCTTAATGTTAATATTGTTGGAACTGATTAATTGTGTGAGCTCCGCGATAGTACCGGGTTTGTCCTCGATGGATACTGTAATTTCATAGAGCGGGGACATATAACCCCGTCCGTGATGGGGAACACCGTCTCGAATTGATTTTGCATTCCTGAGAAATTGAACGATGTTTTCATCTTTATCGTGTTCTAAACAGTATCTGAACTCATCCAAGAGCAATTGAAAAGATTCTATGCTTTTTATTATTTCCTCTTTATTGGTAAATAAAATGTCCTTCCATATGCCGGGGTCCCCGGATGCAATCCTTGTCGTGTCCCTAAAACCTCCCCCTACGAATGGCAAATGGGATATTCCCATATTTTTATCAATAAAATTTACCAAGGTTATGGCTATTATATGAGGTAAATGGCTTATCCGGGAAACAATCAAATCGTGTTCACTTGGTGAAAGATGCACCGTATAGGCCCCCAGATTCTTTACTATGTTTTCTATGGTTTTTATTGCATCAGCGGGTGTATTGTCCTTGGGGGTCAAAAAATAATACGCATTTTCATATAAAAAGGGGTCTGCTGCCTTAAACCCTCCCCTTTCGGAGCCTGTCATCGGGTGTCCGCCTATAAAATGTACATGTTTTGGCAACAATCTGTCAGCCATTTCAAGTGCTTGTACCTTTACACTGCCCAAATCCGTAACTATGCAGTTTGGAGATAAATATTCACCTATTTCCTCCAGCACAGTTTCGTATTTACTTATAGGAACCGCTATTACTACGATTTCCGCATCAGTGATTGCATCCCCTAAACCTTCCGCTGCCACATCTATTGCCTGTGTCTGTAACGCTTCTTTCACACAATTTTTAGATATATCATAACCTGTTATTGTTCCCCTAAAACCTTTGTTTTTCAACGCCAGCGCAAAGGACCCCCCCATTAAACCGAGACCGATAATGCTTATTTTTTCAATGTCCACCACCTGCTTCACCCCAATTCTCCGTAAAACTATGTGCTATAATATATACAACTTTCTAAAAACTGTCAAGTGGCCGATTAAATAAAATTTATAAAAATAGTCAAAAATAGTTGTTGACATAGTTGATTTTATAGAATATACTGTAATACAATTTAAAACATGTTCCAATGTTTAGAAAATATTTAAAATTAAGGTTGATTAAAATGGTATGTCCAAAATCGCATGAACGTAAATTCAATATCTATTACTTTAACTTTTGCCGAGGCTTTTTTAGCGCCGGCTATTTTGCATACAAAAAAATAGATATAGATTTACCAAATCGAAGGTGGCTACCCGGTTACCAAATTTTATGATAAAATCGGAAAAATATATACACAATTTCTCTATACAAAGAGACCCTTCGTTGGGTCTCTTTATTTTTTATGACCTAACCCATATGGGAAGTGGGAAGTGAGAGGTGAGAAATGGGAGGTGAGAAGTGAGAAATGAGAGGTGAGAAATGGGAAGTGGGAAGTGGGTAGTGGGTAGTGAGTAAAAGAAATCAATAATGGGCCCCAATTGTAGAAAGAATAAATAGATAGCCGACATTAATATTTAATAAAAAATTAAAGGAGGTATGTAAAATGGTGGTTGTTATGAAAGCAGGCACACCGACAGAAGAGATTGAAAAAATGGCAAAAAAGTTGGAAGAAACGGGTTGTATCCCGCATAGGTCCCAGGGTGAGAACTACTTTGTGTTCGGATTGGTCGGCGATACAACAAAAATCGATTTAAGACAGATAGAGGCAAATCAAAATGTAGAGAGGGTGCTCAAAGTACAGCATCCGTTCAAACTTGCCAACAGGTTATTCCACCCCGAAGATACCGTTATAGATATTGACGGTGTAAAAATCGGTGGGGGAAATATTACAATTATGGCAGGACCCTGCTCCGTGGAGGGCGAAGAACAACTTATGAGCATAGCCAAAGATGTCAAAGCCTTTGGTGCTCACATTTTAAGAGGCGGTGCATATAAACCCAGAACATCCCCATACAGTTTTCAAGGATTGGGAGAAGAAGGACTGAAGATATTAAAAAAAGCCAAAGAAGAAACAGGTATGCCTATTGTTACAGAGGTCATGTGCACGGAGATTTTTGATGTTGTGGAGACTTATACGGATATACTTCAAATCGGCGCGAGAAATATGCAGAATTTCCCCCTCTTAAAAAGGGCAGGGAAATCTAACAAACCCGTATTGTTAAAAAGAGGAATGTCCGCAACTGTTGAAGAACTACTTATGTCAGCAGAATATATAATGTCGGGGGGAAATACAAAGGTCATTTTATGCGAAAGGGGTATAAGGACATTTGAAACATACACAAGGAATACCTTGGACATAAGTATTGTTCCCGCAATAAAAGAGCTCAGCCATTTGCCCATAATAGTAGACCCCAGCCATGCATCAGGTAGGTGGGCCATGATTAAACCTCTATCCAGAGCCGCTATTGCGGTGGGTGCCGACGGTCTTATGATTGAAGTCCATAATGATCCGGAGAATGCGCTTTCCGACGGTGCCCAATCCCTGAAACCGGAAAAATTCGGGCAATTGATGGAGGAAATAAACCGTATTGTTACAATTCACTAAGAGCGGAGGATTGTTTTAATGTTAAGATATTTTACAGCAGGAGAGTCTCATGGAAAATGCCTGACAGGAATTATAGAAGGTTTTCCGTCCAATGTGCCTGTTGATGTGGATAAAATAAACACTGATTTAAAAAGGCGCCAGATGGGATATGGTAGAGGCGATAGGATGAAAATAGAACAGGACAGAATAGAGATTTTGTCAGGAGTCAGGAATAGCAAGACATTGGGCAGCCCTATCGCCTTTTTGATACAAAACCGTGATTATGAAAATTGGGAAAAATATATGGATCCCATCAAGATTAAGGACAACAGTAAAAAAGTATCCAGACCCAGACCGGGCCATGCCGATTTATGTGGGGCTATCAAATATAACTTTGCCGATATCAGAAATGTATTGGAAAGAAGCAGTGCAAGGGAAACAGCGGTACGGGTGGCAATAGGAAGTATTGTAAAACAGCTGACAGATTGCTTTTACATAGACATTATGAGCCATGTTACGGCGATAGGCAATGTTTCATTGGAAAAGAATATATGGGACACAAAGAAAATTAAAGATGCGGACAAATCACCTGTGAGATGTATAAATAAAAATACTGAAGATAAAATGATAAATGAAGTCGAAGAAGCAAAAAAATCAGGCGATTCTTTAGGAGGTATTTTTGAAATTCATATAACGGATGTACCCGTAGGCTTAGGCAGTTATGTCCATTGGGACAGAAAGCTGGATGCTAAACTAGCGTACAATTTGATGAGCATACAGGGAATCAAGGCGGTGGAAATTGGTGAAGGATTCGGTAGTTCGATGCTGAGAGGCTCTGAAATGCATGATGAAATCTTCTATGATCCCGAAAAAGGTTACCACAGAAAAACAAACAGGGCCGGTGGCATAGAAGGCGGAGTATCCAACGGTGAAGACATTGTGATTCGTTGCTATATGAAGCCTATACCCACGCTTCGTAAGCCCCTGAGAAGTGTTGATATAGAAACTAAAGAAAGTTTTATTGCAACCGTGGAAAGAAGTGATATCTGTGCGGTACCTTCGGCATCTGTTGTCGGTGAGATGGTAGCTATAACCGTTATTGCAGATGAATTTTTGAGAAAATATGGTGGGGATTCCTTGGAGGAGATTACAAAACGATGGAAAGAGTAAAAATAGATTTAGGGAAAAATAGTTATGATATTCTGATTGGAAAAAACCTTTTAAAAGACCTGAAGAACCTGATAGGCGCCAGCTCTGAGCAAAATTTTATTGTAACGGACAAAAATATAAATGCCTTATATGGAGATTACCTGAATATATTGGACGACTATGAAAAAATTGTTATAGAACCCGGGGAGCGAAGCAAATCCATAGATGTGATGACAGATGTTTTAAAACAGATGCTCGAAAAAGGAGCAACAAGAAGGTCAAGGGTTATTTCCTTCGGTGGCGGCGTAGTCGGTGATCTGGCGGGATTTTGCAGTGCCATATACATGCGGGGAATACCCTTTGTTCAGATACCCACCACACTGTTGGCTCAGGTGGACAGTAGCGTAGGCGGCAAAACGGCTATCAACCTGTTGCATTATAAAAACAATGTCGGGGCCTTTCATCAACCTGCCAAAGTTATAATAGACACTGTCTTCCTTGAAACATTACCCCTCAGAGAACTGCTGAGCGGAATAGGGGAGATTGTTAAATATGGAATTATATATGATTATGAATTTTTTAAATATGTAGTTAAAAATATAGAACAAATAAAAGAACGCAATAGTGATGTAATGGTGTATATAATCAAACGTTGCTGCGAAATCAAAGCCGAAATAGTATCCCAAGACGAAAAGGAAGAAAGTCTGAGAAAAATACTGAATTTTGGTCATACTATTGGTCATACTCTGGAGGGAATGTCCGATTTTTCCAAATATGCCCATGGCGAAGCGGTGATAATTGGGATGTATTATGAAACAATCACGGCAAAAAGGTTAGGAATCGTTAATAATAAATATGCCGAGAAAATATTGGATTTTCTGAGGAGTTTGGGAGTAGATTTGAATATAGATAATTATCCTGTTTCGGGACTTGTTGATTGGATGTTAAAGGATAAGAAAAACATCGGTGGAAAGATATCTTTTATCCTGCCCATTGAAGAAGGTAAGGTACAAGAACTGTTGTTGGAAAAAAACGAGGTTCTTCAACATATGTCATTCTGGGACGGATAGCACAGATAAAGCCTACGAGGAATCCCGTTTTTAGATCCTTCGCAGGTCAGACTTATCTAACACGTCTCAGGATGACAAAAATGTAAGACCCTACTATATGTCACTCCTATAAACAATAGTTCGAGGTGGTGTTATTATGCCAATCAAGCCAATCAAGCGAATAAGACAAAGTATCACCGTTCCCGGGGACAAATCAATATCCCATAGGGCAATAATGTTGTCCTCCATCGCCGAGGGCGAAAGTAAAATTCGTAATTTTTTAATGGGCGATGATTGTTTGCGCACCATTGAATGTTTTCGTAAAATGCAGGTGCCCATTGAAATTGCAGAAGACAAAATAAAGGTTAAAGGTGTTGGGTTAAAAGGCTTAAAAAAACCCGATGCAACATTGGATGTAGGAAATTCCGGCACAACAATACGTCTGATATGCGGAATACTGGCGGGTCAAAATTTCGACTGTAAAATTACGGGAGATAATTCCATCCAAAACAGGCCGATGGACAGAATAATTATACCCCTTAGACAGATGGGAAGTGTAATTGACAGCACAAAAAAAGAGGGCTATGCCCCCCTAAGGATTCAAGGCAGTAAGCTAACAGCTATCAATTACAATATGCCTGTTGCCAGTGCCCAAGTAAAATCCGCTATTCTGCTGGCCGGTATTTACGCCATGGGAACAACATCCATATCAGAAATTCAAAGATCCCGTGATCATACGGAACGTATGCTTAATTATATGGGTGCAAATATTAAACAGGATGGATTATCCATATTTTCCAGCCCTCCTGACAGGTTATATGCAAGGGAAATATATGTGCCCGGCGATATATCTTCTGCTGCCTTTTTTATGGTGCTCGGTGCTATGGCCAAGGACGCCGAAATTCTGATAGAGGATGTAGGTCTGAACCCCACAAGAACCGGAATTATAGATGTTTTAAAACTGATGGGTGCTAATATAAAAATATCAAATAAGAGGATTTTAAACGGGGAGCCCGTGGGAGATATATATATTACCGACTCAGATTTGAAAGGAATAGAAATAGACGGCAACATAATACCTAGGTTGATAGATGAAATTCCCGTAATAGCAGTTGCTGCAGCCCTTGCCGAAGGGGTAACTGTTGTTCGAAATGCGGAAGAATTAAAAATTAAGGAAAGTAACAGAATTGAAACCATAGTTACAGAGCTTAAAAAAATAGGAACCGACATTGAAGAAACCGATGACGGCATGATTGTTCGAGGTAAAAAAAGCCTACGGGGTGGAACAGTTGAAAGCCATAATGACCACAGAATCGCAATGGCTTTATCAATAGCAGGTTTGCTGAGCAAGGAAGGTGTTACTATTAATAACCCCCATTGCGTGGATATATCCTTTCCTGACTTCTTCAATATTTTAGATGGGATGATGAAAAATGAAAACTGATGTTACCGATAAAACAAAGTTATATGCTGTTATTGGGGATCCCATTGCCCACAGCTTGTCACCGATTTTTCAAAACTATCTTTTGGAACTGAAGAACATAAATGCCATCTATATTCCCCTGAAGGTAACCGCTGATACCTTGGGTGATAGCCTAAAACTTTTAAGGAACAATTTCGAGGGATTTAACGTGACAATACCCCATAAACAAAACATCATGCAATATCTGGATGAAATAGACCCCTCGGCTATTGAATATGGTGCGGTAAATACGGTAAAGGTCATTGATAACAAGCTCATCGGTTATAATACCGACGGCATAGGATTTATAAAAAGCATTGAAAATGTGAATGTCAATTTAAAGGGAAAAAAAGTTTTATTGCTTGGTGCCGGCGGGGCCGCCAAGGTTATCGCATCCGAAATTATAAAACTCGGCGGAAATTTAACCATAGCAAACAGGAACATTGAAAGGGGTATGCAACTCAAAAATCGACTCGAAAAATCCTATAGTACCCCTGTAATTACGGTAACCCCAAAGGAATCGGACACCCCTTTCGACATTATAATTAACAGCACCTCTGTGGGGATGTATCCCAATGTAGATGAGTCGCCGATAAATCAAGATGTGTTGCGGGGTGCCGAACTGGTTTATGATGTAATATATAATCCCCCCGAAACCAAACTCCTTAAACTCGGAAGTAAATTCGGTGCTAAAACAATAAATGGCCTGTCCATGTTGATTTACCAAGGGTTAAAGTCTTTCGAAATATGGACGGAGGAACAGGTGACATACGGGGAAGAAGGAAAAATTTACAGGAAATTAAAAGACAGGCTTTATCGGGGATAGGGGCGACCTGCGGTCTCCTTTATCGGAAGTAGGGGCGGTCTTTGACCGCCCGCTTGTCCCGTGCCTTTCTTCCTGCCACAATTCCCTGCACCGGGGTAGACCTGTGTGTCTACCCAAAAACAACAAATATAACATTGAATACAGGAGCTGATAAATTGAAAGATCTGGAATGTATCAGAAATATTATAGATGATTGTGATAAAAAGCTGGTAGAAGTATTCGAACGAAGGCTAAAAGCTGTTTTGGATGTTTCGGAATACAAGAAAAAGCACAAATTGCCCATTTTTCAACCTAGAAGAGAGGAAAATATTTTAAAAAAGGTTAATTCATATTTAAAACATAATGAATTTTCCGACGGGCTGGAACTACTGTACCA
>DASRMN010000012.1:0-6373 GCA_035647935.1 Clostridia bacterium
TTATAGGCTTCTGCCTCGGTGACAGCCCTTATAAAATGATTCATGCTTGCACCGAGCGCTACCCTTGCCACATAAACATAACCATAGGTCATAGCCATTAAACCCAAATCTTTTTTGCGTATTTTCTTACCTGATGCCGCAAACTTGGCCACCGCAGCTGTGGGTGTCGCCTTAGAAGCCTGTCCGCCGGTATTCGAATATACTTCCGTATCCATCACTAAAATATTTATGTCTTCACCTGATGCAATTACATGATCCAGTCCCCCATATCCTATATCATATGCCCATCCGTCTCCGCCTATTATCCATACAGATTTTTTCACTAAATGGTCCTTCATTTCAAAAATTTCCTTTACTATGGGATGTTCCATGCTGTTATGTGAATTTATCAATTGTAAAAGTCCTTCGGTAATTACCTTAGTTTCTTCGCCGTTTTCCCTATCCGCCAGCCACCGTTTAAATAAATTTTTATAGTCTTCACCCAGATCGGATTCCAAGCCTTCCTCCATCAAATCGGCTATTTTGTTTCTTGCCTGTTTGGAAGCCAAGGCCATGCCATAACCAAATTCCGCATTGTCTTCAAACAACGAATTCGCCCAAGAAGGCCCCTTGCCGGAGGGCAATGTTGAATATGCAATAGACGGAGCACTGGCGCCCCAAATTGAGGAACAACCTGTTGAATTTGCAATCATCATTCTGTCGCCATAGAGTTGGGTCAGTAATTTTATATAGGCTGTTTCCCCGCAGCCGGGACAAGCTCCGCTAAACTCCAAAAGGGGCATTGCAAATTGGCTCCCCTTTACGGTTTTTTTATCTGCCAAGTTGTCTTTATATTTTATGTTATTAACGGCATATTCCCAATTTTCCGCTTGCCTGACAGTCTCTTCCGCCGCATCTACCATAACCAACGCCTTTCCGGGTGCCGGACAAATATCCGCACAATTGGCACACCCGGTACAGTCCAACGGGCTTATTTGAATACGATAGCCCAAACCTTCCAATCCTTTACCTGTGGCCTCCACGGTTTCAAAGGTATCCGGCCTGTTCTTCATTTCTTCTTCGTCTAAAAGAAAAGGTCTGATGGTGGCATGGGGACAAATGTAGGCGCACTGGTTGCACTGAATACATTTTTCTGTTTGCCATTGGGGTAATGTTATGGCAATGCCTCTCTTTTCATAGGATGTCGTTCCGGGAGGAAATGTTCCGTCCTCCATACCCACAAAGGCACTTACAGGCAGCTCGTCACCTTCATGTCTTATCATCGGTCTTTGAATATTTTTAACAAAATCAGGTTCGTCTTTTATAGGTTTCGGGCGGGCAGAGTCGTCCGCCCCTACATTTTCCTGATCTAATTGAATAGAATCGTCTCCCACCACATTTTTCCAACTATCGGGAACATCCACCTTAATCAGTTCATTTGCGCCCCTTTCCACTGCCTCGTGATTCATTCTTACAATCTTTTCGCCTTTCCTGCCATAGGTATCTGCTATGGCTTCTTTCAAATATCCAATAGCATCTTCTATCGGAATAATTTCCGCCAGTTTAAAGAACGCAGACTGCATAACCATATTAATTCTGCCGCCCAATCCTATCTCCCCTGCAATGTTTACCGCATCAATAATATAGAAATTAATATTTTTATCAGCTATGGTTTTTCTGATGGTTGCCGGGATTTTGTTTTCCAGTTCCTCTACGGGCCAGGAACAATTTAATACAAAAGTTCCGTTTTCCTTTAACCCTTTCAGAAGATCATAATGATTGACATAAGAACTGTTATGACAAGCAATAAAATCCGCATTATAAATCAAGTACTGTGAACTTATAGGATTCTTACCAAATCTTAAATGTGAAATAGTAGTACCGCCTGATTTCTTGCTATCATAGGAAAAATACGCCTGAGCATACAGGTCGGTTTTATCCCCTATAATCTTAACCGCTGTTTTATTGGCACCTACCGTACCGTCGGAACCCAGTCCCCAGAATTTACATCTGACAGTACCTTCCGGTGAGGTTTCTATGATATCTCCCTCGGGGAGAGATGTATTGGTTACATCGTCCACTATCCCAATAGTAAAGCCGTCCCTCGGCTTTTCATTTTTCAAATTATTGAATACGGCGATAATTTGGGAAGGAGTAGTATCTTTCGAACCAAGTCCGTATCTTCCCCCGACAATTACAGGTTGATTATTCTTCCCGTAGAACAGGCTTCTGACATCTTTATAAAGCGGTTCGCCCGATGAACCCGGTTCCTTTGTCCTGTCTAATACCGCAATGTTCTTTACTGTTTCCGGAAATATATCAAAGAAATGTTTTTCCGAGAAAGGCCTATAAAGGTGTACCCTTATGACACCGTATTTTTCCCCTCTTGCGTTCAGGTAATCTACTACCTCTTTTATCGTTTCACATACGGAGCCCATAGCAACAATAATACTCTCCGCATCTTCCGCACCATGATAGACAAAGGGCTTATATTCCCTTCCTGTAATATTGCTGATTTCATTCATATAGCCCGCAACTATATCCGGGATTTTATCGTAAAATCTATTTGCCGATTCCCTGCCTTGAAAATAAATATCCGGATTTTGTGCCGTTCCCCGAATTACAGGGTGTTCAGGGTTTAATGCCCTGTCTCTGAATTGTTTTAATGCTTCATAGTCTAACAATTTTGCCAATTCTTCATATCCGATAACATCCACGTTCTGGAATTCATGAGATGTTCTGAAACCATCGAAAAAGTGCAAAAATGGGACCCTTCCTTTAATAGCGGATAAATGTGCTATTCCCGCCAGGTCTATAATTTCCTGTACACTTGAAGAAGCCAACAGCCCAAAGCCCGTTTGTCTGGCAGCCATTACATCCTGATGATCCCCGAATATAGACAGCGCGTGGGTTGCAATAGCCCTTGCACTTACATGAAACACAGCCGGAAGAAGTTCCCCAACCATTTTATACATGTCCGGGATCATAAGAAGTAGTCCCTGGGAGGCGGTATAGGTAGTAGTCAAAGCGCCTGCCTGCAAAGAACCGTGTACCGCCCCTGCTGCACCTGCCTCTGATTGAAGTTCCGCCACCTTCACCGATTGCCCGAATATGTTCTTCTTGCCGTGGGCAGCCCATTCATCTACGCCTTCGGCCATAGGGGAAGATGGTGTAATGGGATATATGGCTGCCACCTCCGTAAAAGCATAGGATATATAAGCGGCAGCTTCGTTGCCATCCATTGTTCTTCTTGTTTTGTTCATTTCCCTTCTCCTTTTGTGACGATTTTGTTGTGTTGTGTTTATTATTTTACTTTCGCATAATAATCATGCACAAATAGGTGAAAAATAAGAAGCGTTCGAATGAATTCGAACCTATGATTATGAAAGTTGGAAATTAGTTATTAGATAATCGTTCAAATGAATTCGAACCTACATAAAAACGGATGCATGGTTTTATGCATCCAGTTTAAATTTGCTATGAAGCTCATTCACGGCTTCCACAGCCTTGTAATCCTTAATTATACACGAAATTTTAATTTCGGATGTGCTTATCATTTCAAGGTTTATACCCAAATTATAAAGGGTTTCAAAAAACAGGGTTATCACCGACGGGTCTCCCATTATCCCGGTTCCGACTATAGACAACTTAACCACAGCATCATCAGATATGACTTCCTTCGCGTTTATTTCTTTACATATGTCTTTTGTTATATATAAAGCCTTGTTTAAATCCTGACTTTTTACCGAAAAGGAAATGTCATTCACCGCGTTCCTGTGCACATTTTGAATTATCATATCTATCCCGATATTAGCCTCGCATATCTTTGAAAAGATATTATAGGCTATACCCGGCCTATCAGGTACCTCTAATATAGATATTTTGGCTATATCTTTGTCCAAAGTTATCCCTCTGACTATAGCCTTTTCCATATCGACAGCCCCCCTTACATTTGTTCCCTCGCTGTTATTAAGGCTCGATCTGACAGCTAAAGGCACGTTAAAATTCCTGGCTATTTCAACCGCCCTCGGGTGAAGAACTTTGGCACCGAGTTTCGCCAATTCTAACATTTCATCATAAGAAATATCTTTTAAAAGTTTCGCCCTTGGAACTATCCTAGGATCGGTGGTATATATCCCATCTACATCTGTGTATATTTCGCATTTTTTCGCCCCGACTGCAGCCGCCAAAGCCACGGCAGTAGTGTCCGAACCCCCGCGTCCCAACGTCACTATATCACCGTCACAGTTTTCTCCCTGGAACCCTGCAACTATCACAATGTTATCCTTGGACAACTCGTTTTTCAACCTTTTTGTATCTATGTTTTCTATACGTGCATTGTTATAACCGCTGTATACCAGTATTCCGCATTGGGAACCTGTCAACGAAATTGCGCTATGACCCATACATTGGATCGCCATGGCCAACAAAGACATGGATACCTGTTCACCTGTCGACAAAAGCATATCCATCTCCCTAGGTGCAGGTTCTGCGCATATTTCATTAGCCATACTGATTAAATTATCCGTGGTTTTTCCCATGGCGGAAACTACTACAATTAACGAATTTCCCGACAACTTGGTTTCAACAATGCGTTTTGCAACATTTTTAACTTTGTCTATGGTTTCTAAAGACGAACCTCCATATTTTTGCACGACAATGTCTTCCATAAACATCCCCCTTAATTAAAAGCTGAGCTATACTACCAACTCACTGAAACTTTCTAAATTTAATTCTTGAATAAAGCAAAAACCTTCAGAGTTTATCCTGGCATAGCAGGATCTGCCCTTTATTTCTAAATTTTCTATCAAATTATTGATCTCTTGTCTGCTTATGTTTTGCAGTATTAAAACTAAACTTTCTTCTCCCTTAACAAGCTTATATTTCAATTTATATTTGTTTATTGTCTTCAGAATAAAATCCGATTCTTTTTGACTCTTTAAAAAAATTCTGAGATAATAATTGCTCAATATCCTAGGTGTATTGGTCGGTTTTTTTCTTTTTTCTATATTAATAGGGTTTAATTCTCCATTTATTATATCTATAATATCCGAAACAACAGCATTACCGGTTGGATTTTTCCCGGCACCCTGGCCATAAAATTGTAAATTGCCCACTATATCTCCTTCAATAGATACAATATTAAAGGCATCGTTTACATTAGCCATGATGGAATTTATATTTAACAGTACAGGTTCTACAGAGGCATCGAAATCCAAGTCATTAGAATATGCACTGCCTACTAATTTTATTGCCAACCCCAGCTTTTTAAAAAAATCAATGTCAAATGCGGAAATGGAACTTATTCCCCTACAATCAACGTCTTCAAAGGTCACATTATACCCAAAGGCTATAGACGATAAAATGGATATTTTTCTTGCCGCATCGTAGCCCTCAATATCATCAGTCGGATCGGCCTCTGCAAATCCTACCTCTTGGGCTAGGACTAAGGCCTCTTTAAAATCTAAACCCCCCTCTATCATTTTAGACAAAATAAAGTTAGTTGTTCCATTTAATATTCCTTTTATTTCATTTATTTTATTGAATTTTATTAATTCCTTCAGGGGTTTAATTATTGGAATCCCACCGGCCACACTGGCCTCAAACAAAATCCCTCTGTCATTCTTTTTTGCTAAATCGGTTAAACCTAGAAAATCATGGGATAGAACAGCTTTATTGGCTGTTACTACATGTTTCCCATTTTCCAGCGCCCTTGTTATATATGTATGAGCAGGCTCGATTCCGCCTATTAACTCAACAACTATATCAATATCAGGGTCATCTAATATATCTGATGGATTATCTGTCAATATCTTACTGTCAACTATAGGATTCCTATCTTTTTCTAAATTGTTAACTAATATTTTAGAAATTTCAACTGTTTTTCCGGTTTGTTCCTCAATGGCTGATTTCTTCTCTGAAAGTATTTCGCGTACCCCTGTTCCTACAGTTCCCAGGCCGAGTAATCCAATTTTAACCATCGTAAACCATCCTCTCCTTTTGTTGTCTGATAAAAAACACTTGTTTTTCTATGAAAAACATTATATCATATAATATACCAGATTCGACATAACAATTATACCTTTTTTAAAAACTTTTCAAAATCTAACTTTTTGGGGGGAAACAATATGAAAGACATAATGTACAACAGTACAAGGGGTGGGGATGTTAACGTTCCCTCCATAAAAGCCCTCGTTAAGGGCATTGCCCATGACGGGGGATTATATGTGCCTACACATTTTCATAACATTGGTGATTTGAACCGACTGACAGATTTAAGTTATAAAAACCTGGCTCTCAAAATTATCAGGGCATTTTTCCCTGAATTCTCCGAGAGAGAAATTTCGAATTATATAGAAAGCACATATGATAATAAATTTAGTACATCCCAAAT
>DASRMN010000013.1:0-8277 GCA_035647935.1 Clostridia bacterium
CCTCTATCAATGCACATTTTCGAACATGCTTAGGGACTAGGGGACGGCGAGTTCTTGTCCCATCAAATTCCATTTTATCTATAGGCAGAGAATGGTGAGATGGGAAAAAACTCCCGTCCCCTTGTCCCGTGCCTTCCTTTAATAACCTCAACACAAAGGGACTGTCCTCTTGTATTATCCAGGCCTGACCAACTGACCCCTGACCAACCGGCCAACTGAATATTATCCAACAATCGTTCAACAATTGTTTTAAATACCACTTCTTTTTTCTGCCAACAAACATATACATATAAGAGAAACTCTTGGACTAACTGAAATTGTAATAAATTTTTTAACATATTTTGTACATAACAAAATATAGTGTATTAGGGATTTTTAAAAGATTTCGGGAGGGGGCAAGTATATGACTGTTGAGTTGGTAAAGGATTCATTTAAATTTGAACAGGTAATAGGTGAAAATATTGCTCAGGCTATTGTAGAAGGCGATATTTTGGTTCCGGACACGAAACCTGATATTACGAGGGTATTATCCGTAAATGCCAGAGTAGAATTGAACCAACAAAAAGTGGAGGACGGCAAAATTACAACAGGTGGCACTACATATTTTAAAATCTTATATGTTTCCGAAAAAGAGGAACAACCTCTATATGCCATAGACAGCAGTGCAGAATTTAAACAGGATATTGAGATTGAGGGCATTAGCGATGAAATGAAAAGTGAAGTTGTGGTTGAAGTCGAACATATCGATTTTACTGTGAACAATGAAAGAAAAATAGGAGTAAAGGCAATAATCAATCTTATCGGCAAAGGCATCGAGGAAAAGACTGTAGAAATTACAAAGGACCTTGCGGGCCTAGAAGATATACAAGTATTGAAAGAAACTTTTCAGTATACCGACACTGTAGGTACCGGCAAATCGGAAGCCCTGATAAAAGATGGTTTTGAGCTGGGAGAAGATGAATACGAAATCGAAGAAATTTTAAAATGGGAAGCTGTGGTTTTAGAGAGAGAAACTAAAATAACGGATGGAAAAATAGTTGTAGGCGGCACAGTAAATCTGGAACTCTTGTATGTTGATGGAGAATTTGACAACCAGTTAAAAGTGGTAAAAAGGGAAATTCCATTTACTCATTTTGTTGATATAGCAAATATATCCGGTGATATGCAATATAAACTGAAACTTTCCTTAGACGAATTGTATCATGATATTAAAGAAAACATTCGCGGTGAAAGAAAGATAGTGGAAATTGAGGGCATAGTCAAGGTAGAAATTAAGGTTATGGATACACAAAGCAGGGAAATTTTGGTTGATACATATTCCTTAAGTAAAGAGCTGGAGATAGTGAAAGAACAGATTGTGCTAAAGGAAAACATCGGTATAAACAGGGCAAATATACTTATAAGAGAAACACTGGACATACCGCCCGATCATTCTCCTATTGTTGAAGTGTTTTCTGTTAATGTTAAGCCTATTCTAACGAATTATAATATGATTGCAGATAAAGTTACGGTGGAGGGGATATTGGAGGCTACAGCCGTATATAAATCAATGGAAGAACCCCAATCCCTATACAGTTTTGTTCAGGAGATACCCTTCAGGCATTATATAGGGTTTGAAGGTGCAAATGAGGGTATGGGGGCAGAGATTGACTTATCTACAGACGAAATAGATTATAGCATTGTCAACGGTGAGCAAATAGAACTCAACATAAATATAGGGACAGTGTGCGAGGTGCACTGCGCCAAGCTTATAGATGTCATATCAGGTATTGAAGAAGCAGAAGAGGAAATTGATCCAAAGGTCAGGCCGAGTTTAACTGTATACTATATGCAACCAAGGGATACTCTTTGGGGAATTGCTAAAACATATCGCACAACCGTACCAAAAATTATAGAAACAAACCAAATTGAGGATCCGACAGATATTAAAGTCGGGGATCATATTATCATTGAAAAAGTTCATAGTTTTAAATTTTAGTCAGTTAGTCAGTTGGCCGGTTGGTCAGAACAAAAGTAGAAGATCTGTGTGTCTGCCTGTTAGGGGCCGGGGGCTTGATATCGGGGCCAGAAATCTATGGAGAACAAATCCGGCACACCGGTATACCGATTTCCGACTACTAAAATGCATGGGCGGTCTTTGACCGCCCATTTTTAAATTAAATATTGCGTAAAAAGGTCGTATTAATATATAATATAATAAAACAGCGCATTATAAACCTAAGGAGAAAAATGATGAAACAGATGCATTTAAAATCCAGGGCTAAAATTAATTTGTCATTAGATGTTTTAGGGAAGAGGGATGATGGTTATTATGAAATAGAAACGGTTATGCAACAGATTAACTTATATGACAATATATGTGTAAGCAGAAGAGACGACAGTCAAATTAAAATTGCTACCAACTGCGAGTATATACCGGTGAATGCTTCGAACACCGCATACAGGGCAGCGGACAGGCTCCGTGAGGTGGCGGGTATCTCTGAGGGCGTAGACATCTATATAGATAAAGAGATCCCGGTATCGGCGGGACTGGCAGGAGGTAGCACCAATGCAGCCGCGGTATTGGAAGGACTCAATAAATTGTGGGATTTGAATCTTTCCAGAAACGAGCTCATGGTTATAGGCGAGGATATTGGTGCGGACGTTCCGTTCTGTATTTTAGGGGGCACTGCTCTGGCAAAGGGAAAAGGGGAAAAATTAACTATTATACAATCGGCTATTCGGAATATTTGGATAATACTGGTTAAACCGCCTATCTCTGTATCGACGGGTGATGTATATAGACAACTCAATTTATCCAAAATAACTACTAGACCCAATACACCCGACTTGATTGATGCCATTGAAAAGGGTAATATATATGGAATGTTGAACAACATGGAGAATGTGCTGGAATCCGTGACTGAAACGAAGTATCCTGTAATTACTGAAATTAAAAGAAAGATGATAGAATATAATTGTTTGGGTTCAAAAATGTCCGGTAGCGGACCGACAGTTTTCGGCATATGCAAAAATTATAAAAGAGCCAAAGCAACATATAGGCATTTATCCCTACTTTATAGGCAGGTATATGTGGTTCAGACTTATAACGGAGGTAAGTAACAGTTAAATCCGGATGGGAGGCGGATAGGAAGACTATCTCTATGTATTTTAGTGGGGGCGATTTCAATCGCCCGATAAGAGGGAGGCGGCTGATGAAAGCAATTATATTGGCGGGGGAAGGAAATCAGGATATTGAGTACTTTGGACAGGGAAAGGCCTTGGTCAGTTTTAGGGAGGAGCCTTTAATAGAATATACTATAAATGCATTGGCTGACTCGGAAATGATTGATTACATATTGGTTGTGGGAAACAAGGATGTTTTGACCCCAATAATAGGCGATAGTGTGGATAAGATAATCGGGCAAGAAAATGATATTCTGGATAACTTAATAAAAAGCATATCCTATTTTAACGGTGAAGAAAATGTTGTGGTGGTAACTTGTGATATACCCTTAATCACTTCGGATGCGATAAGATATTTTATAAACAATGCTTTAGACCTTAAAGTCGACCTATGCTATCCTATTATAGAAAAATCGGTATATATGGCTAAGTACCCAGATGCCAGACGTACCTACGTTATTTTAAAAGAAGGAGAATTTACGGGTGGTAATTTAATCATGATTAATCCGTGTAAAATCAGAGCCATAGAAAATCAAATCAGATCCCTTATAAATAATAGGAAAAATCCGCTGAGGATGACCAGAACGTTGGGCATGTTCATCACTATACAGTTTCTTTTGAGACAACTGACAATCGAAAAAATAGAAACCTATGTGCAGAAGAAATTCAGCATAACGGGTAAGGCCTTGGTTGTCCCTTATCCGGAAGTCGGCAGTGATATAGATAATGTAGAGGATATTAAGGTACTGGAAAAGTACATGTAGAGACTTGGCAGAGAAATTTTCACCGGGTCTTTTTTTTATTCACGAATATAAAATGATTAAAATGTAAAGATTACTAAATGATATTTGAATTATGCAGTAAACGGTGGTTTAAAATCGGACGAAGGGAAAATAAATAATGCCAAATATTGCAAGTGTTATTTTAGCCTATATAAAGTTACTATCCAGTGTTGAAATTGTGGTTTTGTTTATATCCGTTGGGTTATTTGCATTGATAAGGGATGTGCCGCTTTTAAGAAAAAAGGGCCTTAAGAGGGAAAGTTCCATAATAAGGACACTGGGTTATGTATATATTTTTGGCAGTATTGTTCTATTTGTAATTACAAAGCTTGGATAATGTAAAACAAAAAATAGGGTTCTTCCGGAATATATCTGACCGGTGAGGGAACTGTTTTAATCATGGCATGAAACCTTGGAGGAATTTAAATGGGCCTATGGGAAAGGCTGTTCGGTAAGAAAGATGAAGAGACAAACTCAGATATTGGGGAAATAAAAGTAAGTAAAAGCTTGGATAAAAATTTTAAAATAATTAAGGACATGCTCGAAGATTGTGATGATGCCTTATTCAGAGAAATCAAAATAGGCATAGACGGAAATTATAGAGCGGTCGTAATATCCATAGACGGCATGGCGGACGAGAATGTAGTGAATGAGCATATACTTAAAAATCTGATGGTGAAAAGCAGAATAGCACCACCCGATATAGGAATCCTGAAAAGACAGGCAAGCGATGTTATAAGGGACAAAACCTTGAGTGCTGCCGAAATGAAGGAAGTAGAAACAATTGAACAGGCTGTTGTAGATATATTGACTGGGGACACCGTGATTATTTTAGATAATTATGACAAAATAATTGTTGTTGGCACCAAGGGCTGGGAGGTTAGGGATATTTCTGCACCGGAGACGGAAAATGTTATCAGGGGCCCCAGACAGGGATTTGTAGAAACTCTCAGGGTCAACACAGCCCTGATCCGTAGAAGAATCAGGGATCATAAATTTAAAATAAAGGGATATAAGGTTGGAAGAAGATCAAAAACCGATGTGTGTGTCTTGTATGTTGAGGATTTGGTTAACGAAGACTTGCTGCAGGAGTTGGATAAGAGGTTAAAATCAATAGACATAGATGTGGTAGTGGACAGCGGGTACATAGAACAGCTTATAGAAGATAGTTGGAATTCACCCTTTCCCCAGGTACAACACACAGAGAGGCCTGATGTGGTCACGGCCGAACTATATGAGGGTAAAGCTGCTATTGTAGTAGACAACAGTCCCTTTGTGTTGTTAGTTCCGTCCGGCTTCAATGCCATGATGCAGTCCGCGGAGGATTATTACGAAAGATGGGGTATTGCCACATTTATCAGGATTCTGAGGTATTTTGCGCTATTAATCGCATTATATATGCCGGCATTATATATTGCGATTACTACCTACCATCCCCAGATGCTTCCTGCTAAACTCCTTGTATCAATAGCAGCCAACCGGGCAGGTGTCCCGTTCCCGGCGGTAATGGAGGCTGTTATTATGGTGATAACACTGGAAATATTGAGAGAAGCGGGGATCAGATTGCCCGGAGCTATAGGGCAGACCATAGGTATTGTGGGTGCAGTGATAATAGGCCAGGCTGCCGTGGATGCAGGAATAGTCGGACCTATAATGATAATCATAGTGTCTATCACAGCAATTGCCTCCTTTACTACTCCCAGCTATAACTTGGCTATTGCAATCAGACTCCTACGTTTGGCCTTAATAGTCGCAGCCGGTATTTTAGGTTTATATGGTGTTACATTGGTGACTATAGTGATGTTGGTACATTTATGTAGTTTGAAGAGTTTCGGTATGCCATATCTGACACCCTATACCTCATATATAAAACGGGGGAGCGATTTAAAAGATACATTTATAAAGGTTCCCCTGCCCGATATGCATGATAGAGAAACGATAGTCAAAGAATCCGAACGCAAAAGAATGCGGGATCACAGGGACGAAGATCTGAACAAAGAGGGGTGAATATAACAGATGGAAGGTAAAAAAGATGTTATTTCCATAGACCAGATGGTATCTATTTTAATTTTAACCGCAATCAGTACAGGTATACTTTCATTGCCAAGACGTTTGGCGGAAATAGTACCTTTCGATCATTGGATTATTTTGTTGGCTTCCGGCTTGGGCGTAGCTGTCATGGTCGCAGTTTATGCATGGATTATAAAATTAAAACCGGGAGAGCAATATTTCGATATACTCACTGATGCTTTGAGCAGGCCCGGGGCATACATAGCAGCCTTGCTATACATAGTGTATTATATAGGCCTTATAGGATTTGTTACAAGGATTTTCGGTGAGGTTATAAAAGTATACCTCCTGGTTAAGACGCCCATAGAAGTGATAAATGTAAGTATTCTGGTCAGCTGTATTTATCTATCAAGAAAGGGAGTAGAAGTACTGGGAAGATTGTCAATGTTTGTGCTCCCCATAGGGGCGGTAGTCACAGTGATATTGTTCCTTCTATCTCTCACAAAAACAAACTTCAGAAATATGTTACCTGTATTTCAAATTTCCCCTATCCAAGTTTTACAGGGCGTACCGGCTACTATGCTGAGCTTTCTGGGTTTGGAGGTGTCCCTGTTTTTCGGGTCCAATTTGGAAAAACCCAAGGAGTCTACAAGGATGTTAATTGCCGTGGCGGTGGTAGTACTATTTTATTTGACTGTTTTGATTACAGCTTTTGCACAATTCGGCCCGATACAAATGAAAAGTTTAGTTTGGCCTACATTGGATCTGTTTGACACTGTGGATATTCCGGGACTTTTTATAGAAAATGTGCAGGTGTTAGTTATGAGCACATGGGTAATGTCGGTGTTCACAACCATAGCGCCTTTGTACCTGTCAGGTACTATTATTCTTAAATCCATAACGGGCTTTAGGGACCAAGCCGCCTTGGCTGCATTTTTTCTGCCCTTTATATATTTTATATCCCTGATCCCCCAGAATCTAGCGCATGTGTACAAGGCGGCGGATGGATTTACACGATATTTTGCCAGCATTGTAGTCGTAGGTGTTCCGCTGATTGTTTTAATATCCCTACTTGTACAGAAGAGGCTGAATAAGGGGGCCAGTAAGCATGCATAAGAAAATAACTGTTTTTATACTAGTCACCTTATTTTTATTGACCGGATGCTGGGATAAGGTAGAAATAGATGATAGGGCTCATATCGACGCAATAGGTATAGATAAATATATACCTTCTTCCAATGAAGAAGAAATGCCAAGTCGTTATGTGTTTACATTCGTTTTTCCGGAGCCGAAAAAGGAAGAGGCTAAAGATGTTACTGTTTCGAGTGTCGGCGAAAACTTATACAGTGTTTCAAGAATAATGGCATCCAGGAGTAACAAGGACCTTTTTCTGGGACACCTGAGGACTGTGGTTTTAGGGGTTGATATAACCGAAAACCCGGACGATTTTCGCCATATACTTGATGGAATAGAAAACAACAGGTTCCTGAGTAGGCGTGTTGTACTCGCTATAACAGAGGGTTCCGCAAAGGAGGTTGTTGAGGTTTCTCCCCCCATGGAAAATAGGGTTGGAGAATTTATTTCCGGAATATTCAGAAGGCCGGACAGAATTCCGAGAATTGTAGGAGGCACTGCGGGGGATATACTCAGGGACCTTCATGAAAGCGGAAATACGATTATACCTAAAATGGTGCCCGGGGAGACAGATATAAAAATAGCGGGTGGGGGCATAATCAATAATTTCAGGTTCAAGGGATGGTTGGGTGAGGTGGAAACCGCACATTTACTGGTTCTAAAGGGTGAAACAAAATGTTTGTGAGGTATGTCTGTCAGTTATGCGGGGCATAACATTCCTATTGCACTTAGGCCGAAAAGACCTAAAATCAGTTTAGTAGAAAACAAGGATAATATAAAAATTTTAATAGAAGTTGAAATGGAAGGGGATATTGAACAGACATATTTTGAGGCCGATGAGAACATGTTGGATGTAAAATTTGTCAAGGAAGCAGAAAATGCGATAGAGAGAGAAACGGAACAAAGAGCTAGGGGTACGATAAATCAGATCCAAAAAGACTTTGAAACAGATGTATTGGGTATAAATAAATATCTGAGACAGTCACATTATAAATTGTGGAAGGAAGTGGAAAAGGACTGGCAGGATATATTCCCTAATATAGACATTGATGTGAGCATGGATATTAAAATACGGAGGATAGGACTAGTGAGATAGGGATGCAGCTGGGACGCAACAGGAACCGTCCCAACTGCATCCCCTTGCGGGAAATAGGGTCGGTAAGGTAAATAGCGTATATTTATGCTG
>DASRMN010000014.1:0-5299 GCA_035647935.1 Clostridia bacterium
TTCCAATTACTAAAAATGCCCCTTTCTGTTTTTATTTAACCTTAGAAAGGAGCATTTTAAAAATCCCTATTTTAACTTAATTTAATTAGCCCGGGATTATTTAATTTTAATATCTCTTCCTCTTTGAGGACGATAAAATACCTAATTCGTCCCTATATTTAGCTACAGTTCTTCTCGAAATATCTATACCCTCACTTTTTAATTTATTTACTATTTTTTCATCGCTTAAAGGCCTCTTGCAATCTTCCTTATTAACTATATCTTTAATAAAAATCTTTACACTTTCCGTGGAAATTTTTTCACCGGAATTCCCCGCAAGCCCACCGGAAAAGAAATATTTTAATTCAAACATACCAAAAGGTGTATACATATATTTTCCATTAGTAGCCCTACTAACTGTTGATTCATGTACCCCTATTTCATCCGCAACCTCTTTTAATGTCATGGGCTTTAAATTTTTCTTCCCATTTTCAAAGAAAGAAATTTGTTTTTTCACTATTGTACTGCATACATTATGGATTGTTCTTTTTCTTTGCTCAACGCTTTTTATCAGCCAAACCGCAGAATTAAACTGTGCATTCAAAAATTTATTGACATCGGAATTTTCATCACCTGATGCTATCATTTCTTTATAATCATTACGTATAACCAATCCTGTACCTCTGTGATCATTATCCAATATTATATATTCTTTTCCGATTTTTCTGACTATAACATCCGGAATAATATATCTATTCCGATTATGTGCAAAACTTCTGCCCGGCCTTGGTTCTAAGGTTTTTATAAAGTCACAGTAATTTTGAACCTTTTTAGGGGTTACCCCTAGTTGTTTGGCAATATGAGGATATCTATTTGAAGCGATGTCGGATAAATGTTTCTCTATCAGGGTATAAATCTTTCTGTCTTTTATATCTAACAAACACAACTGAATTAACAAGCATTCTTCCAGTGTTCTTGCACCTACACCGGGAGGATCCAAAGTTTGAATTATTTGCAAAATATTTTCAATAACGGATTGTTCTTCATTAAAATAAGCTGCAATCTCTTCAACAGTGGCCATGAGGTAGCCCCTGTCGTCTATGCTGTTTATTATATATTCTCCAATTTTAGTATGTTCTCTGTCGGATATAATCAGGTTATACTGAAATAACAGATGCTCCTGCAACGTGATTTCTTTTGAAACAATATTCTCAAAGCTAAATTCATTATCCTCGTTATAATAGATACCCCTTGTATATTCAAAATTGTTAAAATCCTCGGTATATTCTTTCCAATTAATTTCTTTTATCCTGTTTTTTTCGGATTCTATGTTTAACATATATTCACTTTCGTCAGCCTCTTCTATTTTTTCTAATACCGGGTTTTTTTCCAACTGTTCGTTAATATATTCTTCCAACTCCAAAGAAGTGAACTGCAAAATTTGAATTGCCTGTTGCAACTGAGGAGTCATAACCAATTTTTGTGACTGTTCTAACTGTGGACCAATTTTTATTTTAATAAGGACCACCCCCCATATAGTATCGTTTACCTGACTTTATTATATCATCTAATTTAAGCCTAAGAAAGTATTTATGGGTTTTTGCTAAAATTGGCATAAAAATTGCTAAAGCCCTATAATGGTAACTTGTTTACCCTGCAAAGGCAAATCCTAAAATTCCCTCCGGTAAGTAGAATGAACCCTGGATGAAAGACGGTTTTTATGTTTCAAATAATAACATAACGTCTGATTCAAATAACCCAGCCATTCTAAAAAGACGTTAGCAATGGATAGAACCTTCCGGAACATACGTGTCTGCTTTGACCATTTTGACAACATTGAGAAACATATAGTGGGTATTAAAAAGTTACCTGTCTATTTGGGCTTGCCGGTGAAGTAAAAAACAGCAAACCCAGGGCTCGCTGTTTCACCATATAACCCGTAGCAAGAGAGGGGGGTCGCTCTTCAGCGTTGCCCCATTTATGCTACAGTAAAAGTATTAATAAATTTGGGATTGTTATTTCGTTTACACTAAATGACGTTCATAAACTATCTAGGGAAGAAGAATAACCCTTTTCCCTAGATATCATATCTTTATTATAAAACAGCGACTAAAGCATTGTAAAAGCTAGCTGCACTTTCAAATTTATCAATTTTAATAGCTTCAATTAACTGAGAAAAAACTACTGTTTCATCCCAGTCCATAGGGATTTCGCTATTGCCAACTTGAGCAATCAAGTCTTTTTTAAATATAGGGTATTCTACATCAGCCATAACTTTAGTCATAAAATGAAAAGTGTTTAAATATGGTTTTTGTGACATGCAAGCCACCTCCTTATTTTTTTTCCTTTAATATTATTATTTAAGGTAATACACAGTCCTTTTTGCCCTTTTTCCAGTCTTTGTATGCTTCATATCTGCACTCAACATCGCCAACACAGTCAAAATCTTTACAGCTAGCACCACGATGTGCGAAAGAATATATAAAGTTATTTGTTACGTGTTTCCTTCTCATTGCATCAACCAATTGCGGATACAAGTCAGCTTTTGTTAACCAAGGTATACCCACAGGAGCTTCAGTAATGATGGTGCCGTCCGGATTTATGATCATACTTCTACCGAAGTAAGCATAGCTAACGTCAACACCAACGGAATTAGAGCCGACCACGTAGCATTGGTTACAGTAAGCACCGGCTTTATTAGTAATTTCCCATGCTTTATCCCAAGGAGCCATGTAGTGAGATACACGGACAATAATGTTAGCGCCGTTAAATGCTGCCTCCCGCCATATTTCAGGATAATCACCGTCTGCACAGATAATAGTCGCTATTCTTGAACCTTTTGGACCTGGTGTAACAGGGCATTCCCAACCGGGGTAAGTTAACTCAGCAGGAATAAAGGGGTTCATTTTAACGTATTTGTGGACTATATCGCCTTTGTCATTAATCATTATAGCTGTATTAGTGGGCGCTTTGGTACCGTTTTTCAGCATTGGATTGAAGATGCCCCATACTTGCAATTCCTTACATTTATCTCTTAATCTCTTAATTTCCGGACCATCAATATCAACTAGTACATCTACCCATTTTGTAGGATGGTAACCTTGTAAGCCACACTCTTGGCTAACAAATAGGTCAACGCCCGGGAAGCCACAAGCGGCCTTATCCATGTAGTCTATAAGTGTGTCAACATTTTTATTGACTTCTTCCATGTTTTGCGCATCAATAGGTGCAAATTGTGTAGTAACAACACTCAAAGCTTCTGTTTCAATTTTGCCCCCAATTGCGTGGGTACTTCCAATATTCATTTCTTTTCCTCCTTTAATTAATTAATTATTTAACTGCTATCTACTAAAAGGACTTATTTCGTGACCACCCCCTTTTGTTTAATTTTACCAAGATCATATTTCGGTAAAATCATGCTTATGATTAATCCCACTCCCGCAGCTGCAGCTGTTAAATACCAACCTACGCTCCAACCATAGGTGCCAGCAATCCAAGCAACTAAAATCGGAGAAATTATTCCCCCGGCTCCAGCTATTAGGAGCACTAAACCGATAGCTTCGCCGGCAGTTTTTGCTCCAAAAATATCGGAAGGTAAAGATAAAATTGGGCTATTGGTTGCTGGGCTACCCCAACCAGCAATTAAAACGCTAATAACAGCCGTAGAAAAACCTAACGGTGCCAAATGCGGTACCAAAGCACATCCAACAAAACCTACTAAAAATCCAACGATTCCTAATCCTAGCGAGCGGCCACGGATAACTTTTCCGCTTTTTTTAACCCATAAATCTGAAAAATAGCCACCTGCCGGTGTTGAAATGACCCCAATGAGTCCATTAAAAAGAACAAGCAAGCCTACCTCACTGGGAGTAAAATTCAGGCTAAAAAGGTAATCTGCTATAACGGCGTACATGCCATAGCCATTAAAGAAAGTGCAGAACATTGCCAAACCCAAAAGCCACATAGCAGGGTGAGTATAAATGTTAAAATTAGTAGCCGGTTCACTGGCACTTTCTTCACTTACAACATCAGTAACTTCCTCCTCCGGGATATCCCGTACAGTAGCATAGAAAATAATAATACCAACGATATCTAAGCCGGCTAATATTAGAAAAATCTTTTTCCAGCCATAAGGGTAAAGAACCCCTGTCAAAAGACCGCCGAGAGCAACCCCCAATGCAACTGCGCCCAGTAAAATCCCGTTGGCAATACCCCTTTCATGAACAGGAAACCATCCTCCGACAATAGTACTGGTGATTACAACGATTAGCCCCCAACCTTGAATAAACCTTAAAAGTAAAATCAAGCCATAACTTGAAGTAAAAGGTATTAAAATTGATGCTAAGACAAAGAAAAACATTACTACACCAAAGAGTTTTCGCCACCCCAATTTGCTTATAAGGCGCCCTTGAAAATAACTTCCCACAGAATAACCTGCAACTAAAAGTGCCGTGCCGGCCATAATAGCCGGACTACTTAAGTTAAATACCTCTTTTAGTTCGGGTACGGCAACTCCCCAAGATGATAAGGACATATAGACAATTGTCAACATTAAGCTATTACTAAATAAAATTACAAATCTGTACGGATTTGCCCGTTTTTGTTCCTTGTTCACATTTTACCCCTCCTTAATTTTTTTCTTTTAAGCTATAATACCAAACAAATGAAACCAACCACTTCTTACCGACTAACTTTATAAGTGACATCCTGTGTTCGGCTTTGGGGCACCCGTATATAGCCGCATAGGCTCTCATCCAGAATGGGATCGCCTGTATCTACTAAAAATGGACGGGGATAAAGATCAACGAGTTTCTGTTTACTTGCAATAACATGTATATTTTCCCGTCCCGCCTTGCGGATGATGCGCGGACTGATCTGCTGGTTACCTCTACCGAACAAATGACCTTGCCCACCGATTACAGTCGCAATGATTTCCGTTTTAGGATAGCGCTGCATCGTATTCCAGATTTGCACCTCATTGACGTCGGAAGCAACCAATTTTTTGTCAGCTATGAGATCCACGCCAAGCAGAGTGTTGTCTAGCCCCAAATCTTTCATCACATAACTCGTTGTGGATCCGGGGCCGATAATATACAACACGTTAGGCTCCATGCGATCCACATAAAGCATACCCAATAAGTTCAGCTGGTTGCCTTGTGAGTATCCACTACCGGATTTACGTTTTTGCATCAGCTCCCCCGCCTCAGGTACTTTGAGGTAGCCATATAATTTCGCGGTCACAGCCCCCGTACGGTATGTGGCCTCATCTAAATCCATCACCTCACCATCTACCAGCAACTTGTCTTCCCGCTCTAGAAAG
>DASRMN010000015.1:0-10292 GCA_035647935.1 Clostridia bacterium
TCCCTATGTTCATCAATCAGCTGCTGTATCTCGTATATTTCTTTTTTACTCAACTTATTGCGTCGTGTAAATGCTGCAAAAAATTGTGGTAAAGAGCCCTCAAAAGTTTCATTTAAGAATTGCTCTCCCTGCCCGGCTCTAAAATCAGCTTCTGACATCAATGAGGTTACTGTGCCGCTTATATTTTGAAATAGTCTTCGGTCACATAAACGCCTGAGCATTGTATAGGTAGTAGTTCGCTTCCAATCGAAAGCCTCATCACATAGCTCCGTAAGGGTGCGTGAGCTGACAGGCTCATGTTTCCAAATCAATTGTGCAAACAGTTCTTCCATTTCACCGAGTTTATATGGGTCCATATAATAAACCTCCTGTCGAATATCATTAGACTATATTTAGTCTACCGTGATTAGACAGAATTGTCAATATTAAATTTTCTATTTATATAATTCATTTATTTTAGAATATTATAAAACTTCCAAAGCGGAATGTTGTGCTTGCCTTCGGGAGAATTGTACTTGCTAATAACTTTTTCTATGGGCTGATAGATTTTAATCGAGCATTTAAGAATATCCATGGTATTGCACCATCACAAGCTAAAGAAAAAATATAGTTCTGAAAGCATTTCCTCCGATTAGTTTCCGAATAACGATAATGGGTAAAAAGCGAAGAAAAAAGTATATACTCGGTATGTTCAAGCGAAACATTAGAGGTTATCGGTAGTCGGAATCGCAGTGCATTAGACAGGACAATCTGAGTATGTCCCCTTTTGTCAAGCAAAGGCTTCTTTGGTGCAAGAACGCAGGTTCCATGTAAAAAATATTCAGTACAGGATGACCATACCCTGTATGGAAATTATGTTAAACAAAATTAATTGAATATCAGATTTTTTTGGGATATAATAATATTATAATTGGAATTTCTAAAAATTGTTTGCCAATTTAATTATACATTTCTTAGAATAAGATGGTGGTATTAGTAACAAATGATAAAGGTGGTTTGCTAGGAATGAAAATTTATTTGGACAATTGTTGTTTCAACAGGCCTTTTGATGATCAGACCCAGTTAAAAATTCACCTTGAGTCACAGGCTAAGCTGTTTATTCAGCATAAAATAATATCTAAAGAGCATCAATTGGTGTGGTCATTTATATTAGAGTATGAGAACAGCCAAAACCCATATGAAATAAGAAAAAATACCATAATTAAATGGAAAGACTTAGCTTCAGAAATAATCTTGCAAAAAGAAGAAATTATTAGAATTGCTGAAAAATTAAATGCCATGGGCATTAAATCCAAAGATGCACTACATGTGGCATGTGCAGTGTTCAGTGATTGTGATTATTTTATAACAACTGACAGAAAACTACTAAATATTAGAATAAAAGAGATAAAGATAAATAATCCTATTGATTTCGTTATTGAAATGGAGGGATAACAATGAGGGCAGATGCAGTTATAAGGCAAGAAGGGATGAATATATTAATTGAAAAACTGGGTAAGGTAGATGCTGAAAGATTCATTTCTTTAATAATTAGAGAACCTTTTGATTATACAAAATGGCAAAATGGCCTATTTGAAGATTTAACAGTTAGGGAATTGAGCGAGAAGGCTGCGGAGTATATAAAAAAAATGAAAGATATTAGTAAAGAGGATTTAAGTGACAAAAGGGGACGTACCTAAATTGTCACTTTATTCAATTTATAACCGTATGCATGCATGGAAGGTTACTGTTCACACCCTGTCCTTATGAATTCTCTTTGTGCAAAATTTCAAGTAATTCCTGTAAATATGGTAATAACATTAAATAATAACCAATTCCATACAAATTTCCGGTGAATTTGCCGTAAATATGACAAAAGCTGGGGTAAATCCCGTAAAGTTCATGCATTAATTGAAATTTTGCACATTTGGTTGACTGCGCATGGGTTGGGGTGCGAACAGTAACTTAATTATTTTACATAGTTGATAAAAAGTTGATTTTTAGGTGGTATCATATGAAATAATAGTACATGAAGAGGTGGTGATTATGACTGAGAAAATATTAATAGTGGATGATGAACAGGATATTATAACACTTTTGAAAGACTATTTTGAACCTGATGGATATGATGTTCTCACTGCTATGAATGGTGCGGAAGCACTGCAAAAGGCAGCACAGAACCCTGATATTATTCTACTTGACATTAATATGCCCTATATAGATGGTATCGAAGTTTGTTCAAAGATCAGAGAACATGTTTCCTGCCCCATTCTTTTCCTGACAGCCAAGATTGAAGAAAGAGATAAAATCAACGGTTTTAGAGCAGGCGGAGATGATTATATCGTCAAACTCTTTAGTATTAATGAGCTCGGTGCCAAGGTTGCCGCCCATTTAAGAAGGGAACATCGAAATACAAATAGAACCACAGTTATATTTTCCAAAGATCTGGTTATTAAAACACAAAACCAGTGGATGATAATAAACAGGAATATAAACTCTATTGAGTAGTTGGGATCACTCAGGATAAATAACAGGAGCAGCGGCACCATAACGATGGTTAGAATACCAACTGCTAATGCGCATTTTGTCTGTATGCTCTGCTGATACTCATCGTATTTTTTTCGTCTGAGCAAGGTAATTACAAGTATTACAGCAGCTATCACGATTATCGCATAACCGATATATTTCATATTGTTTCCCATGATGAAGCCTGTGAAGGCATTTATAAAGGGAATCTTCAGTGTTCCTTTGGGATGAACCATGCGCCGAAATTCCATATGGCCGGATATGAAAATGAACAGGAAGGCGTAAAAAACTGATAGTATAGATATAAACAAGGCATTTACCACAGGACGTTTGGTCATTTTCTCTCACTCTCCTTAAAATCAAATAGCTCCTCAATCGTAATCCCAAAGAAACAAGCTAGGTCATAAGCCAGCCAGATCGATGGATTGAATTTATTTACTTCGATGGCGTTTATGGCTTGGCGGGATACACCTACTCGCTCCCCAAGCTGCTTTTGTGTAAGTCCTCGCTTCTCGCGCAGTTCTTTAACTCTATTTTTCAATTCCACTCCTCCAAACACAAAGTCAAGCACACCTTACATTTGATTATAGCAAAGCCCATCTTTTGTGTCAAGTAAACCTTACTTAAAACTCAATTAAACATTTTATAATCGTAAACGAAATGGGTATAAACGCAGCAGATGAATTTTAATTTAAAAGAAAAAAGTTATGCCTAGGGCTACGTGGCTGAATCTGGGAAGCCTTATATTTGGACTAATTGCAGAGACTAGGGGATTCACGGTTTGTATTTTGGATTACTCATGGAAAATTCAACCTCGCCTCGAGAATTGGTAAGTGTAGCGTCTTTAATTCCATTTTTCTTTAGGTGTTTAAAAAGGTTATCATATAGCAGGATGCGAATATCATCATAGTCTGCGTAATGCCCAAGGATTTTATCTGATAGCCCTTTGATTTTTTTTCCGGACACCGGCATCGTGCAATATTCCCTAATAGAAGGGCCAAATTCCGAGCCATCTCTTGCTTGCTCGTATTTCTCCGGGATATACCTGCCATTATCATCTTTGCGATAGGTGATTGCCGCCGGAATGATGCTGCCACCTTCTTGGGATAAAATATTGCCAAAAAGCTTATATCTCCCACTATAAGTAGTTACAAACACCTTTAGCAGATTCTCTTCCTCATAGCTTCCAAAAATTTTTGGAGCAACAACCATGAATCCTCCTCTTTCAGGGTCTGAATTTTTTTCGACTTCCATGTCATAAACAAGCTTTTCAATTGGGTCCTGGCCATCATACTCAAAATGTGGAAGTCTAATTTCCCGGCGGATAGACAGGGCATCGTACCATTCTTGCGGAGATAGCGATTCGTCGGTTACGTTATTTCGCTTCCCCAAAAGTTCTTTGCACAATCTCATCATGATTTGCCCGCGCAGTCCTCCGGCATTACCGGTCTCAAACTGGGCTAGAATATATTGTAGGGCATCTTCACCACCATACTTAAAGAAGTACTCATATTCGTCCTGATGAGCATTGATATAATCTTGGGGATTTGAAGAAGTCTTTGGTGATGACATAATAATATCCAGCCTACTTTCAACTTCAAATCCGATTTGAGATTTCATCAGGTTACTTCCGGCATCCATGAAGATGGCGATGATTTTTTTCATAGTATTAAAGTCAATTTTATTAATGTGGTCATAAGGTTTATCAATATAATAATTTTTATTATCCCTTGTATAAAGAAAATAGGAATGGTATGTTTCATCTCCACCCATTTTAATTCTAATATAATCAGATACAGGAGGAATATCGCTCAGAGTTGAATTGCAAAACAATGATGGCTTATATTTCTTGCCGCTTTGCATGAGAACGGCCATCTGCATTATTGTTTTACTATCATTGACAGTGAAGGATGCATTATCATTGCTGTTCTCGTGCTCAGTAAACGTTATACTCTGAACCCGAGGATAGCCTGAACTGGCCATCTCTTTCATAGAAACATAGTCAGCCTTTGGGATTTTGTAATACCTAAATTTATCTTGATATACTATCATTGCAAGGGCAGGCTCGGATTCGAAGAATCGAATTTCATTGGTTGTTTCATCATTCACGTGAATAATGATAGATGGTGAAAGCTCATAGGGTGAAGAAACACTTTTTCTTTTCCAGCCATTTTCAGCAATATCCAGCCATTTTGCAAGCTCCCTGCCTGAAACAAAAGTATTGCCATAATCGGATGATTCAATTTTTATCTTTTCACGTTCGCTTATCCGGGAGAGCATATTGCTAGGATTAAGAAAGGACAAGTCCGGTTTATTGCCGGAGGGATTTGATAGCAGCGCGATACCGGTACCTGTTAAGACAACGATCGAAGCAATCACCACCCAAAATACAGGTTTTTTATAATTCAATACGTTCTTAATCCTTGCTTTTAAATGGCTTTCACCAAAGGCCAAGGGATTAGCTACAAAAAGCCCACTTCTTTTTACCGAAAGTGAAAGCAGAGCACGGGAATAACTACCCTTGGCATCCGGGCTCATCCTTTGCAGAACGCTTTCATCACAAGACATTTCCATGTCCCGGCTCATTAGTCCAAAAGACAACCACATAAGTGGATTAAACCAGTGGAGAATGAGGGCGAGAAAAGCAAGGGGTTTAATGAGATAGTCCTTTCTTCGAATGTGCGTGCCTTCGTGTTCCAGTATGTAGGAAAGGTCGGTGTCCCTAACACCTGCAGGCACATATATTTTTGGATGAATAAACCCGCAGACAAACGCTGTACCGATTTGATCTGACTCATAAATATTGTCTTTAACCAGGGTAGCGGTCAGAAGTTGTCTCTTTGTTTTTATGTACGAGGTCACACTATAGAAAAGCAGCACAACAATACCCACAAGCCAGATAAGGCTAAAAACATTCATCCATATCAGCATAGGGTTTACGGTTGCGACTGGCGCAGCCGGAGGTAATGATGAGTTTACTATGCTTTCTAAGCCGCCTATGTCGGATTGGATTGTAGGCGCTTGTATAGCACCGGTATCAAGCGAGACATATTTCAGTACACCTGCATTGTGCTGTGAATTTACATTTAGCAGTCCTAAAAAACTAAAAGCCGTAGCGAAGGAGAAAGGGGAAATGAGCCGAAACAGCACCACTGCCCATAAGGCATAAGAGAAAATCTTTGGGGTTTTACTTAGGAGTAATCGAACAAGAATAACGCCGACAGCCACATAGGATGCGGTGATGCTCATGTTCAGAATGGTTGTAAATAGTCCATGTAAGATGCTCATTTTATCGCCTCCTCAATAATCTGCTTCAGTTGTTCGGCCTCTTGTTCAGTAATCTTTCGCTCGTCAAGAAAAGCTGTTAAAAACTTCGGGAGGGAACCGCCAAAGGATTTTTCCACCACTACATTACTCTCATACTTTTGCACATCCTCTCGCTTGATAAGTGAGGTTACAACCGCATCCTGATTTTGCAGGATTCCGCGATCACAGAGCTTTCTCAAAACTGTGTAGGTGGTGGATTTCTTCCATCCTAGTTTATCTGCACAAAGCCTTACCAGTTCTGTTGAATTGATGGGTTCACTATCCCAGACAATACTCGAAAATTTATATTCCGCATCAAATAGCTTATATTTTTCCATGTGTTACAAAACCTCCTCAGGTCTACTGTGATAAACTTTGCTTATAGTTTACTGCAATAGACCTTGTCTGTCAATAACATTATTCACACGCAATGCCCTGTTTCCTAGAAGCACTGTTCCCCAGAAGCACTTGACAAAATTATATAGTAACATTATAATCCTATCTTTGACACTTGTAAGATAGAAAAACTCTGATAGGCCTTGCAGACAGGGCGTTTCAGGGTTTTTTAAGATTTTAGAAATTGCGTAATGTTTTCTTCGTTTTGGTATCTTTAAAAATCTTTTTTATTTGTTTTGTCCTCACTATTTCATAATCGGTTCTAAACCCAAACGATTCCTGTAAACCATTGGGGACAAAAGGGGACGTACACAAATTGTCCCCCTTAGTGGAAGACAATAAATAATATCTGACTACCTTTCTATTTCGAGCAGCCGTTTTTTCATCTCCAATCCCCCGCGATAGCCCCTCCACTCTCCGTGTTTGCCAAACATACGATGGCATGGAGCCACGATTAATGTTGGATTAGCCCCGATGGCGGTGCCCACAGCTCGTACAGCATCTGGCCTATGGATTTTTTCAGCAATTTCCGTATATGTGGCATCCCGGCCAAAAGGGACCTTCAGGAGCTCATCCCAAACTGTTTGTTGGAATTCAGTGCCACGTAGATCTAATGGTATTGTAAATTTCTTACGATGGCCTTCCAAATAATCAATAAGTTCTGTTTCATAGGGTTCCATCGCATTTTTATCTTCTCTGAGTTCATAATTTGGTATATGCTTTTTAACCCATTGACTCAATTCCTCAAACGGTGCATTCTCCGAACCTACATAACAGAGCCCACTTTTTGTCGCTGCAATATATAATTGCCATTTTTCATTTTTCAATAATGTCCAATATACTGTTTCTTTCTGATTCATAATCAAATCCCCTTACTTTTATTATCCTTTGCTGTGAAATATCAGCCCCCTATGATAAATTATTGTTCCCCTGATTTTATTCTTTACCCATTTTTGATGTTAACGGCACTTCGGAACGGGCGTGGCGTAAAGACATTCTATTTGCCGGCTGATTTTTAAACCTAGTGAGGGTAGCAAGAGGCAAAAAGTGGCAAACAAAGCGTCCCTGTGCCACATAAAAGGTGGCAAACAAAGCGTCCCTGTGCCACCTGCCGTGCCATACCCGTGTCATACAAAATGTTATATAATTGATACAAATGAAACGTTTTTTCGGCATGTCGATATGTTATAATTGGTTAGGTAGAAGGTTCCAAACATTTAAATGGAAGTTATTGTTATATAAACATTTGATTATGTCGGGGGGATAAAATGCGAAAAAATGCAAACACGGTACTGAAGTTAGTAATCAGTGGTTTCATATTATGTGTTGTATTGTTTTTTGTTTATAATAAAATTCTGTCTGCCGAAGAGTACAGTAGTGAAAAGATGGGGAAGATGGCCTTACAAAGTGCCTTTAATATAAAAAATAAAGGTAAACCTGAGGAGTGGGCAGGAGATATTCCGGTTTTAATGTATCATCATCTTTTAAAGGATGATGAAAATCCCTATAAGGATAACGGTGCGGTTTTATCTGTGGAAACTTTTCGGGAACATATGGGTTGCTTATATGAAAATGGATATTATACTATTGGGTTGAATGAATTAGAAAAATTTGTGAGGGGGGAAATTAACCTCCCCAAGCGAAGTGTGCTTATTACGTTTGATGATGGGTATAAAAGTAACTACGAATACGCATATCCTATTTTGAAGGAATATGGGTTTAAGGCGGCGATTTTTCTTATTTCAAGCTGGAATACTGATGAGGTTGCATCTTTTGATGCTAATGATTTGCAATATTTGAGTTGGCATGAAATAGAAAGTAGTAGAGATGTGTTTGAATATGCTTCGCATACACATGATTTACACAGGTTGGACGAAAACGGGCAGGGCTACCTTGTTACAAGACCGTCGGACGAAATAAAACAAGATTTGGAAACGAGTATGAAAATATTAGACACGGCTTATTTGGCTTATCCATATGGGTATTATAATAAAAAAACACTGAAAATATTAAGAAAATTAGGTTATCGAATGGCTTTTACCGTCAGGCCGGGCAGGGTAAAGCCCGGAAATTCTTTATTAGAGCTGAATCGATATGCAATTTTCCCGGGTATTTCCCAAGCGGATTTTGAAAGAATAATAGGCTTGTAACAGTAAATAGGGTTAGCCCGATCCCATTTTTGTGTCCAAGGAGGCGATAAGACTGCAAAGGTTTATGAACGCATTTTGTGAAAAACATAAGGTATGTATGCCAGATGATATCCTATTTTGATGCATCAGCTATATTTGGTTTTTAAGGGATAATGGACACAAGAGAATGTTTTTATTGTTCATTGGGTATTGGTTTAAAATATGAATGAGACCATTAGTACGTTGATAAATCAGGTTAGTAAAATTACAGACTCAACCAAAAAATCAATAGGACTCTATATTGTTTAACTGTTCAAAAGACACCATCACTGTGTTGGGGTTTGAAATCAAAAAAACCCGAGTAAAAGCTGAATAGGATAGGATAGGACCCCGGGGTGGGACTCCGGGATTACTACAAAACTAAAAAACAGGGTTGTCCCATAAAAAAAGCGGGGTTAATGTCACATTAATGTGATGCTAACCCCGCCTTTTTGTTGGCCCGTTATAACCCAATTCCGCCACTGTGCACTATTACACGCCATTATACATTATAATAGACTGATTTGATAACATAAAATGACATCGAATTTCTCGGGTCGGGAATTGATAACCCCGTTATAATCCCATGATAACAATAATTTTCCTAGCGGTCCTAGCAATTTCTCTATTATTCAACTACCAAAGCCCTGTATATTCAGACCTTTTTTAGGACCTTGAGATTATTTCTAGTATTAGAAGGAATTGGGACTGTTTGAAAATTAAAGAAAATGTTATAAATAAATTGACGAGGGGACAGGATTATTGTCACATCAACATGGCGCTAATCTCGTTCCCTCATCGTGTTTTTATCACCGGGAATAGAAAATGTTTCGTTCTGTTCCGGATATCTCGTGGGTCAAACACATACTGCCCATCCCGGGATGATAAATATGTAGGATTTTTATAGCGATGACGGAAAGTAAAAAAACGCGATTTTGTGCAGTTTATTGCCGACAAATTAAGCCAGTAGGGGGTATGGTAATTGAAAGGGATTATAGGAGCTGTCTTGGGATTGTTAATAGGTTCATTTATCTTTAGGATTTCCGACAAAATTATTAGATATAAATGTGAAAAATTGGATAAAGAAATGCCGGAATCCGACACCATGTCCAAGATGTTAAAAAATATCTTTATATTGGTACATGTATCGCTATATATAGCAACATACCTCATAATGCCCCTTACAAAAGCCATATTCGTAGGCTTGTTTGTCACAATAGCTGTGGTAGGTACCATAGTGGATGTATACATTCATATAATCCCGAATGAAACTGTGTTATTTTTACTCGGAACAGGTGTTGTGTACAGGATTATAACAGGGGGGATATCTTCCTTCAAAGGATCGTTGCTAGGGCTATTGTTGGTAACTGGACTATTTCTAGGCACGGGAGCTATAGTTTATCTTATGAAAGGCACCATAGGGGTAGGGGCCGGGGATTTGAAATTGGCAATGGCAATCTCTATTGCACTGGGATATCCCGGGACATTATACTTTTTAATCGGGTTGGCAGGGGCTATATTGGGATATCTTGCATTGAGATATATGTCCCGGACACTTGTATTCGGGGCGAGTTTTCCCATGGCGGGACAGATTATGACGGGATTTATAATAGCTTTTTTCTTTCCCTATGTAGTATAGGAATAGAAATTCTTAATTGCACGATTGAGTTGTGTCATTGCTATGAATGCCCCACATTTTTGTCATCCTGAGACGCGCAGGATTAGTTTGACCCGCGAAGGATCTCAAATGGCCTAGAAACGAGATTCTTCGTTACACTCAGAATGACAATTATGATGTTTTTATAGAATTATGACTTTTTCGGTGATTTTGAACATCATCGGCGCCCGGCACCAAACAAAAAATACAGAGAGGAGGTGGGCATTTGACAAAGAAAAGATCCAGAATTATAGCACTCA
>DASRMN010000016.1:0-3945 GCA_035647935.1 Clostridia bacterium
TACAAGGGGTGGACAGGGACAAGCAAATTTATGATTTACTGGAGAAAATCTATGTTGAATTACAGGAAACGAAGGAAGAATTAAAATCCGAAATTCGTGACAACAGGTTAGCCATAGTTAAGTTGGAAACCAAAATAGAAAATGAGATCACAGATAAAATTAGAGGGTTGTATGATGCCAAGGAGGTCACTAACGATAAATTGGATATTATAGAAGAGAAAATGGATAAGGTACAGTTTGATATAAACAATTTAACCATGAAAACAGCCCAAAGCGATAACAGGATAATAGAACCCAAAAGGGATATCAAATCGGTAAAATAAGGTTGAAGGAGAAAATCCGATTGCCGGGGAAGTCTTAAGCAAAGTCGGGTTAGGTCATAGTTTTTGTAAAGAATATAATATTTAAAGCATAGATTATCTATAGGAGCTATTTTTAGCTCCTAATTAATTTAGGGAGAGATAAATATGCTTAAACCGAAAGCGTTAAAGTTAGGGGATAAAATAGGGATAACGGCAACTTCGGGTCCGGCCCCGACGGAAAATATAAAGCTGGCGAAGGTGTGGCTGGAGGGCCTAGGTTTTAAGGTAGAATTGGCACCCAGTTGTTTTGCTTCTTATGGCTATCTGGCAGGTAAAGATGAATTGAGGGCGGACAATTTAAACAGTATGTTCGCCGACAAAACAATTGATGGGATTATATGTTTGAGGGGCGGTTATGGTGCCACCAGAATATTAGACAGGGTGAATTTTGATATTATCAAGGCGAACCCGAAAATATTTGTAGGATACAGCGATATTACAGCTTTACATATAGCTATTAACCAAATTTGCAAATTGGTAACTTTTCACGGTCCCACGGCTTCACCGAACATTGCCGGCGGCTTAGATGATTTTTCTAAAAGGGAATTCCTGAGGGCCATTATGGATACAGAACCCATGAAATATATACCGACCCCACAGGATACAAAAATACAAACCTTAGTTAAAGGTAAAGCCTGTGGTATAATTGTTGGTGGGAACCTGTCTTTGATTTCGGCTACAATGGGAACACAATATGAAATAGATACAAAAGGGAAGATATTATTTTTAGAAGAGATAGGTGAAGAGCCGTACAGAATAGACAGGATGCTCATTCAGCTGGCTCTAGCCGGAAAATTTGATGATGCGGTGGGTATTATTCTCGGAGATTGGAACGATTGTGAATCTAAAATATATGACAATAGTTTAAGCTTGAAGGAAGTGTTCGGGGATATCATAGTGCCTTTCGGGAAACCGACCATTTTTGATTTGAAGGCGGGGCATTGCAAACCCGAGGCAACACTTCCTTTTGGGGTGAAGGCGGTGTTGGATGCAGAAGAAGGCAGATTAATCATAGAGGGGAGCGCGACTGCGTAGTGAAAAAATATAACGAAACATTGGTTAAGGCACAAGAGATAAAGGATTGGATGGTGAAAATCAGACGAGATTTTCATATGAACCCCGAGCTCAGTACACAAGAATTTCGTACGGGGGACAAAATTACTGAATATCTTGAAACCATGGGAATCGAATACAAAACAGGAATAGCCGATACGGGCATTGTGGGAATGATCCGTGGCGGGAAGGACGGAAAAACCGTGGCCTTGAGAGCCGACATGGATGCTCTGCCGCTTCAGGACAAAAAAGATGTAATATATAAATCCACGATTGACGGAAAGATGCATGCCTGCGGACATGATGCTCATACAACTATTCTCCTGGGAACCGCTAGGATACTTAAAAATATGGAAAAGGATTTACAAGGCAATGTCAAATTGTTTTTCCAACCTGCGGAAGAAACCATAGGCGGTGCCGACCGAATGATAAAGGAAGGTGTAATGGAAAATCCCAAGGTGGACGCAATGTTCGGGTTGCATGTATCACCTGAAATAAATGTGGGAAAAATCGGAATCAAATATGGCCAGACAAATGCATATACGGACGGTCTTGAAATAATCGTTTATGGTAAGGGCTGCCATGCCGCACGTCCCCACGAGGGGGTAGACACTATAGTTATAGCAAGCCAGATAGTTATGGCTTTACAAAGTATAGCAAGCAGAAATGTAGACCCTGTAGAACCTGTGGTGGTTACCATCGGAACCATAAACGGCGGGACACGAGGTAATATAATAGCGGGTAAGGTTAGGCTCACAGGTACTATCAGGACCCTAAAACCCGATACGAGGGAATTGGTGATAAAAAAGATAGAAAGCATTGTGACTCAAATCGCGGAAGCTATGGGAGGCGAAGCACAGTGCATTATAAAAGAGGGATACCCGGCACTTGTCAATACGGATGAAATGATAGATATCGTAAAGGACAGCGGTGAAGGTGTTTTGGGTATCGACAATGTAGTTATGCTGGAAACTCCAAGATTGGGAGGAGAGGATTTTGCCTATTTTGCAAAGGCGGCTCCCTCTGCTTTTTATAGACTGGGATGCGGAAATGCCGAAAAGGGAATTATACACGGGGCCCATTCCTGTCTTTTTGATATAGACGAGGATTGTTTGGTATTCGGTACGGCATTACAAACGCAGAATGTGTTGACATTTTTAGGCGAACAAGGGGGAAAACAGATTGTGTAAAAAACACATTCTTCATTTTCTGTCATTGCTACGAAAATTCCGCATTTTTGTCATCCTGAGGCGGACAGTATAAGTTTGACCCGCGAAGGATCTGTGCGCAACAATGGCGGAAGAACATTTTATTTACCATGGTAGCGGAGAATTCATTCTCTGTTAAACATCAGAACAGCGTAGAGGGGAATTCATTCCCCGTTTATGGTTCTGATAGATAATGAAAACACTAAGGGGAACACTGAGCATGGACTATTTCAAAAAGTTAGAAAAAATCATGACCTATAATTTAAGCAGAAGAGGAATGGAAGGGGTCAATTTAACAGGTGAACTCAAAAAAGCAGCTGAATCGTTAAAAAAAGCGGATACTGTTTTGATTGTTACGGGATTTGTAATTAAGGACAGGCTATTTGGGGAAACCGATGGACCCATAGGTGCTGTTTCAATCGCCGGAGCATTGGAAATGCTAGGCAAGAATGCAATTATTATTACAGATATATATTCTAGGGAGATACTCGAAACTGCTCTGGAATTAGCATGTTCAGAAACAGTTTTGGAAATAATCAATGAACATGAAGGAACCGACTTTTATAAAACCATACTGGATAAATATAAACCCGATTGTTTAATATCCATAGAAAGACCCGGCAAGGCGGAGGACGGTTTAATGTATTCCATGACAGGTGAATGTATAAGCGGTCTTGTTCCGAGTATGGATTGTTTGTTTGAGGAAGCCAAAAAGCGGGGTTTATGTACAATCGGCATCGGTGATGGCGGCAATGAAATAGGAATGGGGAAGATAAAACAGCACGTAATCGAAAACGTTCCGAATGGAGATATTATAGCTGCCTCATTTGCTACCGACTATTTAATATTGTCGGGAGTATCAAATTGGGGCGCTCATGCTTTGGTTGCAGCCATGTCTATACTCTTTAACAAGGATCTGCTCTATGATGTCGAGATGGGTGAAAAACTTTTAAGAACTATAGTTGATGTAGGCGCCGTGAACGGCATGACAAAACAAAATACCCTGACCGTTGATAAGTTGGGCTTGGATGAAAACATGAGAGTTTTTAATGATATGAAGGCTGTGGTGAAGGAATATATCGGGGTATGATGGGGCGTGTCAGGGGGACGTTTTGTTTGCCACACAGTTGGTCGGTTGGTCAGGGGTCGATTGGCTAGGTTGAGATAAGGGCGAGCTTTGCTCGCCCTTTTATGATTTACTTTAATCTCCTGCAAAAATCCCTCAGTTTCTCGTGCGTTTTAATTAATTTAGCAAATTCCTCGGTACTGTTATATTTAGCAAGCAATTCAAAACTGACAAGACCTGATGTATAACATAGGGC
>DASRMN010000017.1:0-3469 GCA_035647935.1 Clostridia bacterium
GTCCTTAACTTTGCAGGGCTTTTAAGCAGGGTTTTTATGAGGAAGAAGCGAATCAGTACAATATTCTAAAATTAAGGGGGCTATTATTATGGGACTGATTAAAGCCGGTGTTGGTGCAATAGGCGGAACACTTGCCGATCAATGGAAAGAATTTTTTTATTGCGATGCTATACCTAAGGAAGTTATAGTTGTAAGAGGGGAAAAACGTGTAGGTAAGCGCTCATCCAATGTAAAGGGAAATGACAATATCATTTCAAATGGTTCCGGGATTGCCGTAGCGGACGGACAATGTATGATTATTGTAGAACAGGGTGAAATTGTAGAAGTATGTGCAGAACCCGGACAATTTACTTACGATACGTCTACGGAACCCAGTATTTTTACGGGGAATCTCGGTGAAGGGATTAAAAACACATTTAAAACTATGGGAAAAAGATTTACTTATGGCGGAGATACGGGAAAAGACCAGCGTGTTTATTATTTTAATACCAAAGAATTGATTGATAATAAGTTTGGAACACCTAATCCAATACCGTTCCGTGTGGTAGACACAAATATAGGGCTTGATATCGACGTATCGGTAAGGTGTTCGGGGGTGTATTCCTATAAGGTAGATGATCCAATCCTATTTTATACTAATGTTTCCGGAAATGTGGAGACCGAATTTGCACGTGAAGAAATTGACAGTCAGTTAAAGACAGAATTTATATCGGCTCTTCAACCCGCATTTGCAGAAATTTCGAAGCTGGGAGTTCGTCCCAGTGCATTGCCCGGTTATGCAGAGGAGCTTTCGCAAGCAATGAACGAAGCACTGACAAAAAAATGGGGGGAAATCAGGGGTCTTAAAGTTGTATCCATTGCATTAAATCCTATTACACTTCCGGAAGAGGATGCGGAGCTTATCAAACAAGCGCAACGCACTGCTATTATGCGTGACCCTACTATGGCTGCTGCAACTGTTGTCGGTGCACAAGCTGATGCAATGAGAGCGGCCGCTGATAATGAAGGCGGTGCAATGATGGGTTTTATGGGATTGGGTATGGCACAGCAAGCAGGCGGTATGAATGCACAAAACCTTTTCAGCATGGGGCAGCAACAAGGGGGTCAAGGAGGCCAACCGCCGGAACCGCCACAATCGCCGCAATCACCGCAACAACAAGTTCCACCTTCAGGTGCGGATACATGGGCATGCAGTTGTGGCTCTGAAAATACAGGAAAATTTTGTATGAATTGCGGGAACCCAAAACCGGAACCGACAGGACAGTGGACATGTGAATGTGGAGCCTCAAATACAGGGAAATTCTGTCCGGAATGCGGGAAACCCCAACCACCTGAGATAGTGACTTATCGTTGCGATAAATGTGGTTGGGAACCGGAAGATCCTACTGAACCTCCTAAATTCTGTCCGGAATGTGGAGACAAATTTGACGAAGACGATAGAAACTAATTAAATGATGGGAGCTGAAAAAAATGGCAGTAGCATTGCAAGAGTATAAATGCCCTGCTTGTGGCGGGGCAATTGAATTTGATAGCAGTATTCAAAAAATGAAATGCCCATATTGTGATACTGAATTCGAAGTAGAGTCCTTAAAGGCTTTTGACGAACAATTAAAAGAGGAGCAACCTGATAGCATAGATTGGCAAACGCCTGCGGGCGGGGAGTGGCAGGAAGGCGAAACTGAAGGCATGAATGTTTATGGCTGTAAATCATGCGGCGGCGAGATTGTTGTAGATTCAAGCACCTCTGCTACATCTTGTCCATTTTGCGACAATCCTGTTGTCATAATGGGACAGTTTAGCGGAGCACTTCGTCCCGATTATATTATTCCTTTTAAATTAGACAAAAATGCGGCCAAGGAAAAGTTGTCCCAACATTTGAGGGGGAAGACCCTTTTACCTAAGGTTTTTAAAGATCAAAATCATATAGATGAAATAAAAGGTGTATATGTGCCGTTTTGGCTATTCGATGCGGATGTAGGTGCCAATGTAAGATATAAGGCGACTAAGGTGCGCACCTGGAGCGACAGTGATTATAATTACACCGAAACTAGTTATTACTCGGTATTACGCAAGGGTGAAATTGGTTTCGAAAGAGTGCCGGTGGATGGATCTTCAAAGATGGATGATGACCTGATGGAGTCCATTGAACCATACAATTTTGCGGATGCAACAGAGTTTCAAACAGCATATCTTGCAGGGTATTTAGCAGATAAATATGATGTTACAGAAGAACAGAGTATTGACAGGGCAAATGAACGTATAAAAAACAGTACGGAAGAGGCCTTTGAATCTACTGTTATAGGATATGCTACGGTAATACCTGAAAACACTAATATTCAACTCAGCAATGGAGAAGCAAGATATGCACTTTATCCCGTTTGGCTGCTTAATACTACCTGGAAGGGGAACAAATACACCTTTGCTATGAATGGGCAAACCGGTAAATTTGTAGGAAATCTTCCCCTGGATAAAGCTGCTTATTGGAAGTGGTTTGGTCTTCTTACAATTGCCGGAAGCGCTGTTATATATGGAATTGCAAATTTGGTATTATAGGGGGGGAATAGTAGATGAAAAAAAGAATATTTTTATTAATTGTTATTTTGGCTGTTGTAATGATTATGCCTGTGACCGCATTTGCAGATAATGGAGATATTCCAAAGGAGCGTTTGCTTCCCAGATTGGTAGATGATGCTGATTTGCTTACAAATGAAGAGGAAAGTAAATTGCTTATAAAGTTGGATGAAATCAGTGAAAGGCAAAAACTAGATGTTGCAATAGTCACAAAAGATTCTCTTGGGGGTAAGGGTGCTACCGGATATGCAGATGATTTTTTTGATTATTATGGTTATGGAATGGGAAATAATTCTGACGGGATATTATTTTTGTTGAGCATGGAAGATAGGGACTGGGCTATATCCACTTATGGGTACGGCAAAATTGCTTTTACCGACTCAGGCCGGGAATTTATTATAAGTTCAATTAAAAAAGATTTGAGCAAGGATAATTATAATAGGGCGTTTAATCAATATGCGGAACTCTGTGATGACTTTATAACTAAAGCAAAGACAGATAAACCCTATGACTCCGGTAATTTACCTAAAAAATCTTTATCACCCCGTTGGATATTATTTTCACTGATAGGAGGAGTAATAATTGCTTTAATATCTACGGGTATGATGAAAAGCAGTTTAAAAACTGTTTCCATGCAGGCCGCAGCAGATAGCTATGTGGTACAAAACAGTATGAATATTACTGATAATCAAGATTTATTTTTATACAACATAGTAGACAGAACAGCCAAACCAAAGGAGAAGAAATCATCAGGTTCAAGCACACATACTTCTTCTTCGGGTCGAGAACATGGAGGATCCAGCGGGAAATTTTAAAGGGATTGATAATTTGAAATTTAAAAATCCCTGATAATATTCATATTTATTACCGGTGTTATTTTTGTTGCCTCATGTAATAG
>DASRMN010000018.1:0-5957 GCA_035647935.1 Clostridia bacterium
ATATTATATAACCTTACTAAAATTACAAGATAAACTATTATAGCAATCGTTAGACAATGGTTAAACCATTGTTAAACTATTGTTAAAGGGGTGGTGTATAAATGGCTGTAAAAAGAAAACCGGAATGGCTAAGAATAAATATGGCACAAGGCCGCAGTTTAGACTATGTAGAGGAAATGCTTGAAAAATACTCATTAAACACAGTTTGTGTAGAAGCAAACTGTCCAAACAGAATGGAATGTTTCAGCAGAAAGACGGCAACCTTTATGATATTGGGGAAAGAATGTTCAAGAAACTGCAGATTTTGTAATGTTTCACATGGAACATTAGAAGAGGTAAACCCCGAGGAACCGGAAAATCTGGCAAATGCGGCAGTTGAAATGGGTTTGAAACACGTTGTGGTTACTACGGTTACCAGAGACGACCTTCCGGACGGGGGAGCAGGACATTTTGCAAAAGTTGTAAATGCTATAAGGGCCAAGGACAGCAGTATTACAATAGAATTGCTTATTTCCGATTTAAAGGGACATAGGGAATCTATTAAAACCGTGGTGGATTCCAAACCGGAAATTATCAATCATAATGTGGAAACAGTGCCCAGATTATATAAGGAAATCAGGCCTATGGCTATATATAAAAGATCGCTGGATGTTTTGGGGCAGGTAAAAGAAATGGACGATACAATATTAACTAAATCCGGCATGATGATGGGCCTCGGTGAAACAGAAGAGGAAGTAATAGAAGTAATGAAGGACCTGAGGGATGTGGACTGTGATTTCTTAACTCTGGGCCAATACCTAGCACCCAGTGAGAAACATTATCCGGTAAAAGAATATGTTACGCCGGAAACATTTGAAAGATATAGAGCAAAGGCGGAGGAGCTCGGTTTTAAATTCGTGGCTTCCGGTCCCTTTGTCAGAAGTTCGTATAAAGCGGCAGATGCGATGGATGCTGTAGGGGCTGAAAATCAATAAATTAACACGGGAATTAACACGGGGACGGCAGACTGTGTGAGAACACAGGGGGACGGTCCTTTTGTGTTGTTGAAAAAACACAACACAAGAAGAACCGGCCCCGCTGTGTCCACTGTGTCCACAACCCGAGTGAGCAAAGCTCACCCTCCAACAACACAAAAGGACCGTCCCCCTGTGTTAATTTTAAATTTCTTTTAACAAGTTTGCCATTTCAATAGCAGTAATAGCCGCATCATAACCCTTGTTGCCCGCCTTGGTTCCCGCTCTCTCTATTGCCTGTTCTATGGTATCAGTTGTGAGAATACCGAATATTATCGGAGAATCCGTATCGAGGGAAACCTTAGCAATCCCCTTGGTAACTTCGTTAGATACATAATCAAAATGGGGGGTGGCACCTCTTATAACAGCACCGAGACATATTATTGCATCATATTTATCTGTCTCGGCCATTCTTTTTGCTACAAGTGGAATTTCAAAAGCACCGGGCACCCATGCAATATCGATGTCTTCTTCATTTACATCATGACGTTTCAGGGCATCAAGAGCTCCCGACAGAAGTTTGCTTCCGATAAACTCATTAAACCTTCCGACGATAATACCGAATTTCAATCCATCTGAAATTAACTTGCCTTCAAAAACTTTCATTATTTTTTAACCCCCTTAAAATTTAACATATGTCCCAGTTTTTCTTGTTTTGTTCTTAAATAGCAGATATTATGTTTATTGCAACCCGTTTGTATAGGGATTCTTTCAACTATTTCCATGCCATAACCTGCAAGCCCCGACAATTTCTTGGGATTATTGGTCATCAGTTTGATTTTCTTGATACCGAGATCGGCTAATATTTGAGCGCCGATTCCATAATCCCTCATATCACTTGGGAAACCAAGGGCTAGGTTTGCTTCAACCGTATCCATACCATTATCTTGTAAGGCGTAGGCTTTTAATTTGTTTATTAGTCCAATGCCTCTGCCTTCTTGGCGCATATAAACCAGTACACCACGGCCTTCCTTGTCAATTTGTTTCAATGCGGAAGCACATTGTTCGCCGCAATCGCAACGTAGAGAACCAAAGGTGTCTCCCGTAAGACATTCAGAATGAACACGCACCAAAACCGGCTTCCCGTCAGATACATTACCCCTAACCAAGGCAACATGGTGTTCCCCGTTTAGATTGTTTTCATAACCTATAATAGTGAACTCGCCATGTTTGGTGGGCAATTTAGCGCTGGTTATACGGGTAATAAGCACCTCATGTTTTCTTCTATAAGCAATCAAATCCGCTATGGTAATTATTTTTAAGTCATGTTTCTTTACAAATTCCATAAGTTGCGGTGTTCTGGCCATTGTACCGTCTTCATTCATTATTTCACAAAGCACTCCTGCAGGGTATAAGCCGGCAAGGGTTGCTAAATCTATAGAGGCTTCCGTATGTCCGGTTCTTTTCAACACGCCGCCTTTCCTTGCTTCTAAGGGGAATATATGCCCAGGCCTTTTAAAATCCGAGGCCTTGGCGTTTGGATCCAAAACTTTCTGAATTGTAAAGGCTCTCTCGAAGGCTGATATTCCTGTGGTGGTTTCCATCGCATCGATAGACACAGTAAAGGCGGTTTGAAAATTATCTGTGTTGTGGTCTACCATTTGCGGAATGTCCAGTTCTTTCAATCTACATCCGTCGATGGGCATACATACAAGACCGCGGCCATATTTGGTCATGAAATTAATAGCTTCAGGTGTCACTTTTTCGGCTGCCATTATAAGATCACCCTCGTTTTCGCGATCTTCATCGTCTATCACAACTATGATTTTGCCTTGCTTTATATCTTCAACGGCTTCTTCAATTGTATTAAATTTGTACATGTTTTTTTCACTCCTTTTTGCGTGGGTGGACACACGGGTCCGCCCCTAAAAATCTACAAATAATTGCATTTGTTTAGAAAACCTATAGAAAACCGTGTTCACTCAAAAAATCTATATCGATATTGGATTTAGGGGGATTGTCCTCCCTAAAAGATAAAAGCTTTTCCACATATTTTCCAATCATATCTACTTCAAGGTTTACTTCATCGCCTATATTTTTTTCAAGGAGAGTTGTTTCATCTCCGGTAAACGGAATAATAGACACCTTAAAACATTTATTATCTACATAGGCTACGGTGAGGCTGATACCATCGACAGCAATAGAACCCTTATTTATTACATATTTTAAAATGTTCGGCGGGGCGGTGATCGAAACCCACACGGCGTTGTCCTCCCGTTGAAAATCTTTAACAGTGCCTATACCGTCTATATGCCCACTCACAATATGTCCGCCAAGGCGATCCCCCAGTTTCAGGGCCCTTTCCAAGTTAACTTTACTTCCCGAGGACAGGTTGTTTAAATTGCTTCTCCGCATTGTTTCCGCCATAACATCCACCTTAAGACTATCGGAGTCAAAGGATGTTACCGTCAAACATACACCATTGGTTGCAACACTGTCACCCAGCTTAATATCTTCCGGTATCTTTTTAGCCTTGATGGTAATGGTTGCAGATTTAGGGCCTTTTTTAATGGATTCAACCGTTCCTATTTCTTCCACAAGTCCTGTAAACAAAGGTTAAACCCCCTTTCTTACATAGGCTTCTATCATCACATCATCTTCAAATTTACGAATATTTATATCCCCAAGAGGTATAGCATCCTTCATATAAGGAATACCTTTTCCGCCCACCGGGGTTTTAGATGAGTTGCCTCCTATTATTTTCGGTGCTATAAATGAAATTACTTTATCTACAATACCTTCCTGCAAGGCTGAGTAATTTAAATTACTCCCGCCTTCCAAAAGAGTGCTGTCAATCCCCTTTTCGCCCAAAACTTTCATTAAGTACAATAAATCCACCTTGCCCTTTTTAAGGGGAGTAACTATAATTTCCGCACCTGTTTTTTCAATACTTTTTATCTTTTCTTCATCGGTAGCCTCGGTTGTTGCAACAATAGTTTTTGTGTTTTCATCACATTGGAGAACCTTTGTATCTAAAGGTATACTGCCTTTTGTGTCTGCAATTACTCTGATTGGGTTTTTTCCGTCAATATTCTCTAACCTAGTTGTAAGCATAGGATCATCCGCTAAAACTGTTCCTATTCCAACCATTATGGAAGAATGTTTATGGCGTAATTTATGAACATATTCTCTGGACTTCTCATTAGTGACCCAACGGGAATCCCCGGTATAGGCTGCTATTTTGCCATCCAGTGTCATGGCGGTTTTAAGTGTACAAAAAGGAAGCTTTGTTGTGATAAATTTTATAAAGATTTCATTTAATTTTTTGGCTTCATCTTCTAATACACCTGTTATTACTTCTATACCGTTTTCTCTTAAAAATTTGATCCCTCTGCCCGCTACCAAGGGGTTAGGGTCTTCCACAGCAACCACAACTTTTTTGATTCTTCTGTTGATAATTGCTTCAACACAAGGCGGAGTTTTGCCAAAATGTGAACAAGGTTCTAAAGTTACATACATAGTAGCCCCTGCAACAGATTCTATGGCATTGTTAAATGCATTGATTTCTGCATGGGCCTCACCGTATTTTTCGTGATAGCCTTCACCGATAATTTTATTGTCTTTAACTATTACAGCTCCGACCAACGGGTTTGGATTTACATAGCCGATACCCAATTTTGCCAGATCCAATGCCTTAGTCATATATAAAGAATCCATGAATTCACCCCACAAAAAAACCCTGATAAAATTTATCAGGGCTGAATTTCGCTGAATAATTCAATAAGCTGTACAGAATAATGCTTATGGAATACAACAATTTTTCCTTCTCCCATCCAGACTTTACTGTCGGTACCGGAATTACACCGGTTCAATCAAAACAGATTCGCGGACTTTACCGCCGGTGGGGATTTTCGCCCCGCCCTGAAGGATTTTCAATATTTATTTGCAACTTAATATTAGCATTGTTTCAACGTTAAGTCAATAACAAAAACCTGGTCTGGCATAAGGCTTGATATTATAATATAATATAGGCATTAAGACGTTGAAGGGCAGACATATAAAATATAATGAAGTGTTGTACAGGGTGTTTAAAAATATAGGAGAGTGTTTTTCATGTCTAAAAATCTATTTAGAAAAGAGTTAGATGTATTAAGACCGTATGTTCCGGGAAAACCAATTGAAGAAGTGCAGAAAGAATATGGCATAGATAAAATAGAAAAACTGGCGTCTAACGAAAATCCTTTGGGACCGTCACCAAAGGCGGTAGAGGCCATCATAAGGGAAGCACAAAATATTAATTTTTATCCGGATTCTTATGCAATGAAGTTAAAGGAAGCCATTGCTAAGGAGGTTGGTTTGACTCACGAAAATATAGTTGTGGGCAACGGTGGAGAACAAACCTTGGCTATGGTAGCCCAAACATTTATAAACCATGGAGATGAGGCTATAATGGCGGACACCACGTTCAGCTTATATGAGACAAGTGTGCTCAATATGGGCGGGGTTGTCGTTAAATTGCCCTTAAGGGATTATAAACATGACTTAGGTGGTTTTATTAAGGAAATCAATGATAAAACAAAGATAATATATATCTGTAATCCCAATAATCCTGTGGGAAATATTTTGACGAAAAATGAAATAGATAAATTTATGGCCGAAATTTCCGAGGATGTTGTAGTTTTATTTGATGAGGCATACTATAATTATGCAAAAATTAATCCGGAGTATCCCGAAACATTGGATATTCTGGCAAAAAGGCCAAATACTATTATACTCAGGACGTTTTCTAAAGTAGGAGGCGTTGCCGGAGTGAGGGTGGGGTACGTACTTACATCTAAAGAAATAGCTGCACAGATGGGCAAAGTCAAGGATGTATTTAACGTCAGCTCATTGGCTCAGGCCGCGGCCCTAGCCGTGCTGGAAGATGAGGAACATATTGAAAATACAGTAAAATTAAATTATGAATCTCTAACACTTATGGAGAAATATTTCGATGAAAATAAT
>DASRMN010000019.1:0-6051 GCA_035647935.1 Clostridia bacterium
TATATATAAACATGAGGCAAATGGGGGGTAAAAAATGGGCAAATTATTCGGTACAGATGGTATAAGAGGTATTGCGAACAGGGACTTAACTCCTGAATTGGCATATAAATTGGGACGTATAGGAGCATATGTATTATTAGATGGGGATAATAATAAAAAAGGAAAGGTAGTTATCGGAAAAGATACGCGTATATCCGGAGACTTACTGGAATCTGCAATTACAGCCGGATTTTTATCCATGGGGGCAGATGTGGTGTCTTTGGGTGTTACTCCTACTCCCGCCGTGGCATATTTGACCAGATATCTGGGGGCGGACTTTGGAATTGTAATATCGGCTTCCCATAATCCGGCAGAATATAACGGGATTAAATTTTTTAATAACGAAGGATACAAGTTATTAGATGAGGCTGAAAATGAAATAGAGGAATATATTCTAAATCATGGTGATGTAAATAACAAAGTGGAAGGAAAGGATATAGGCTCGATTGTTTACGATAGAAACAGTATAGACGAATATATCAACTTTTTAAAGACAACATTGGATTGCAATTTTGAAGATTTTAGAATCGCGGTGGATGCCGGGAATGGTGCGGCCTATAAAGCGGCACCTAAACTATTGAGAGATTTAGGTGCGGAGGTTTTTGTTATCAATAATCAACCAAATGGAATTAATATAAATGAAGATTGCGGCTCCACAAATCCTCAAAAAGTAGCCGACTTAGTTAGGGAAACCGGAGCCGATATAGGGCTTGCTTTTGATGGGGATGCGGATCGTTTGATCACCGTAGATGAAAATGGGAAAATTGTGGACGGGGACTATATAATGGCAATATGTGCCGCAGATTTAAAAAAATATGGTAAGCTCAAAAATAACACTGTTGTGGGTACGGTTATGAGCAACATGGGATTCGAAGTAGCTATGAGAGAACAAGGGTGTAATGTTGCAAGGACACAGGTGGGGGATAGATATGTGTTAGAGGAAATGATCAAGGGAGGATATTGTTTGGGGGGAGAACAATCAGGCCATGTCATTTTTTTAGATTATAATACTACGGGGGATGGGCTTTTAACAGCTATACAACTTATTGGTGTAATGAAAAAAGAAGGGAAGAAATTATCCGGATTAGCTAATATTATGACTTCATATCCTCAGGTATTAGTTAATGCTAGGGTTAAAAAAGAAAATAAGGAAAAGTATACGGAGGATCTCGTGATAATGGAAGAAATTAAGGTTATCGAAGAAAAAATGACGGGATACGGAAGGGTTTTAATCAGGCCTTCAGGTACAGAGGCATTGATCAGAGTGATGTTGGAGGGGAAAAATCAGGATGAACTGAATATGTTGGCAACCGGGCTCGCTAAGTTGATTGAAGAGAGGTTGGGGTAGGCCTGGGCTTTCTTTTTTGCACATTAATAATGTGACCATAAATCGTTCGGTAAAAGCCTAAAAACCGTAAGGAATTGTCATAAGGGAGGGGAACCATGGACTGGAGGTTTTGGAAAAACAAAAAGAAATCCGAAATAGAAAAAACATTGGAATCGCTGAAAGAAGAGATTTCTCAAATAACTAGAAGTTTTAATATGGTTGAAAAGTATTTGCAAGGATTCGAACATAAAATAGAAGTGATAAATCAACATTTGCAAAACAATGAAAATATGGCTCAGAAAATTTTAAGGCTGGAGTATAAATTTTCTCAAGAAATATTGAACAAATTAAATCAATTCGACAAAACTATAGATTATAGTGAAAGATATATAAAGACGGAGAGAGAAAAAGATTGTTTAATCAGGGAAAGGAATTTTATTATAGAAAAAACTATTTTGTGGCTAGACGACATTGACTTAATTTACAACAAGCTTAATAAACAAAATCAAGAATATTGGATTGAGCTATTACAAAACTGGCAAAAACAAATAATAAAATCATTAGAAACATTAAAAATATATGAGATTGATGTTATGGGAAGGACCTTTAATCATGAATTGGCGGAAGCCGTGAGTACTAGGGAAAAAGAAACCGACAGGGATTATTTACCCTATGAGGTTGTAGATGTGCTGCAAAGAGGTTTTATGCTTGAAAACGGTGCCCTATTGAGAAAAGCAAAGGTTATCACTATAGAGAAAAAGGAGAGAAAAGAGGGCTATGAATAACAGTCATAAAAAAAATGAATTTCGCCCGATTGTAGGCATAGATTTGGGTACAACAAATTCTGCCGTGGCTTATATCCGCGGCAAAAAACCCCAAATGTTAGAATCTGTCGATGGTGAAAAGGTTATTCCTTCCGTATTGTTGATCGATTTAGGGGATAATGTGGTAGTGGGTAAGGATGCTTTTGATTCACTTGTCGCTATGCCGGATCGCACTGTTGCTGCGGTGAAGAGGAAAATGGGCTCAAATAATCCCATATATGTATCCGGAAGGGATCTGTTGCCTCAAGAGGTTTCTGCATTGATATTGAAGGAATTAAAAAAAGGTGTGGATAATTTATTCGGAGAGGGAGAAAAGGAAGCGGTAATTACGGTACCGTCTTATTTTACGGATGCCCAACGGCGTGCAACAAAACAAGCCGGGGAATTAGCCGGGTTTGTGGTAGAACGTATTATAAATGAACCGACGGCGGCAGCTCTGGCCTACGGTTTGGACAATCTAAAAAAGGACGGGCACATACTTGTATATGATTTAGGCGGCGGAACATTTGATGTGTCTATAGTGGAATTGATGAGCGGGATATTGGAGGTAAAGGCTTCCACGGGAAACAATTTTTTGGGTGGGGAGGATTTCGATTGGAAGCTCGTGGATTGGCTTGCAAGTAAAATAATAAATAAACATAAAATAGATCCCAGAAGCGATATTCGCGCAAAGGCTTTGTTGAAAAAGGAAGCAGAGAACATTAAAATTAAACTTTCCTCAGAAGAAACTGTGAAAATTATTATGCCGGTAGTAACGGTAAAGGATAATCAGCCTGTAGGGCTGAGCACCAAAATTAAACGTGCGGAATTTGTTAGTTTAATCGGTGATTTGCTTCAAGAAACCATAGAACTGACGAAAAATGTTTTAAAAGATGCGGAACTTTCGGTTGCCGATATTGATGAAATACTGCTTGTTGGAGGTTCGACAAAGATACCTAGAGTATATGAACTTATATCTGATTTATTTGGTAAAGCTCCGAAGAACGACGTTAATCCGGATGAAGCAGTGGCCTTGGGTGCTGCTGTTCAGGCGGGGATAAAATCAGGAATATTATCCAAGAATCAGCTTATAGTCACAGATGTAGCCCCTTTTTCTATGGGGGTAGCTGTGTTGAAAGAATGGAAACTTTCGAGGTTGAGGCCCGGTGGCTTTGCCGTAATTATACCTAAAAATACGACAATACCTGTTACTAAAAGTGAAAATTTTACTACCACGCATAACGGACAAACAGAGGTATCTATAGAGATATATCAGGGTGAGCATGAATGGGTCAGCAATAATTACAAGTTAGGTGAATTTTTATTGGAGGGTATTCCGCCTAATAGGGCAGGGGAAGAAGTCATAGAAGTCAAATTCAGGTATAATCTCAATGGAATATTGGAAGTCCAAGCCGAATGCATTTCAACAGGAAAGGAAATGACAGTGACGGTTCAGGATGCGTTAAACCGTGATTCACAAAAAAGTTTTGAAGAGAGTATGGAAAAAATAGAGTCTATTCATGATTCGGGGGACGAAGAATTTGAAAATTGGGATGACCTTGTTTATTTAGATGAAGATATCGACGAGGAGGACATCGATGATGAACAGTCATGGGAATCCCTGGTTGAGGAAGCAAACACTTATATAGCGCAATTGGACGAGCTAAAAGAGACTATGAATAAAAAGCAGCAAAAGCAGGCTGATAAATTGATTCAAAATCTCCGGGAGGCAATAGAAAATGAAAATGATGTGCCGGATAAAGTTGAGGATATAATAGATTTTATAATAGATCTTACATTATAGGGGCTGAAAAGATGGAAGGAGAATTTTTTTCCGGAAAGAGAAACAGGAAAAAGGGAAAAATCGAAAACCTTTACAAAATATTAGGAACCAGATCCAATATAGGACAAGGAAGGATAAAGGAAAAATATATTGAAAAATTGAAACAATTTCCGCCGGAAACCCATCCGGAAGAATTCCAGGAAATCAGGCGAGCGTATGAAATATTGAGGGATGTCAACAAACGCAAACAATATGATATGCGGCGTAAATATGGTGAAAAGCTTGAGAAGATTATGGAAGAAGTCATGTCTTCAATGTCAATGGGGGAATTCGAAAAAGCTAAAGAATTGATAGATTATGTGTTGGAAATAGATCCGGATAATATTCCTGTCAGGCTGACACAGGCAGAATTACTTTTAGATATGGAAGGTACTGAAAATTTTTATGATGTCATAGATAGGGTTATAGAAGAAAGTGATGTTGAGGAAAAACAATATATTATATTCATTAAGTTTACCATGCTTTATTCAAACGGATACCATGACGAAGCGCTTGCCGCACTTGAAGAAGGTAAGAAACATATAACGGATATAAAACAATATCATGAAATTCGAATAAGGACATTTTTAAGTTCCAGGGATTTTCAACAGGCATGGGAAGAATTTAAATATGCATTACCTCCCATCAACAACTTAACGATCGAGGATTTGGATATCTTAATACGTTGGTTGAATACCGGAATAGAGCTTGAAAAATGGGGAGATATTTCAAAAATTCAAAATTATATCCGAAAGTTGTCTAAAACAATTGTGGATGAGGAAGAACTTTTCATACTTAGGGAAGATTTATTAGGGGAAGCAGAATCCTATCTGGATGTGTCACGTTACAAGGATGCAGATATTTTTATGCGATTGGCAGACCAGATATTTCCAAAGGATATACTTATCAAAGAACGCAGGGAAAAAATACAGCCAATCGTTAAATTAGAGGCGGAGTTAGAACGTTTGTTTAAGGAACGTGAACTGATACCATATGTCTATATAAAAATTGATAAAATGTTTGTCGAGAAATACTACGACAGTGAATATTATAAAGAATTTTTAAACAGTTATCCTCATGAAATGATGGAAGAAATGGAACAGATGAAGGAAGATATAGCTTACGCGGTGCTCCGGGTTAAAAAGAAATATCCCGCCTTATATAAAGAATTCAATGAGGAATTGACAGAGTTGTTTAACAAATCAACAGAGGGTTTAAACCGCGAACAGAGAAGAAGACTAAGGTAAAATGCACTGGTTATTATTAATTTACCAATAAAGATAATGTTCACAGAAATATCTGAAAAAATTTTGTTCATCTAGTAATTCTCTTTTTTGCCGGCACTTTTTTTCAATTGTTCAATTTCTTCGGGTCGGGAACATGGAGGATCCAGCGGGAAATTTTAAAGGGATTGATAATTTGAAATTTTAAAATCCCTGATAATATTCATATTGACTACCGGTGTTGTTTTTGTTGTTTCATGTAATAGAGGTAAATTGTCTGCAAATAGGGATAGTATTTGGGTTCCTATCAATATAGAGGAATTTAAAGAATAAGATATTTTAAAATACGGGGGATAAAAATGGATGATGATGTATATAGAATTTTGGATATGTTAAGTATTTCTTATAATAAATTTACACATCTTGCTATGAATACAATTGAAGAACTAAACAAATATAATACAGAGGGTGACGATATCGTACACTGCAAAAATTTATTTTTGCGAAATTCTAAAGGGGACAAGCATTATTTGGTGATAACAGAACCGGACAAAAGAACCAATACCAGGGGTTTAGCCAGGCAGATTAAAAGCACAAGGCTAAGTTTTGCCTCATCGGAAAGATTGGAAAAATATCTGGGACTTGACCCGGGTGCAGTTTCGCCCTTTGGGTTGATTAACGACAAGAATAAAGATGTAGAGGTATTACTGGACAAGGATTTGGATATGAGACAAAAAATCACCTTTCATCCTAATATAAATACTGCGAGTGTGACAATAAATTATGATGATTTTCAAAAATACATCAAATGGTGTGGCAATAAAATTACGTATGTGG
>DASRMN010000020.1:0-5321 GCA_035647935.1 Clostridia bacterium
CCAAGCTATAGAGAAGTTAATGGGTTCTTGGATTGTAGAGTTTGGCGAATTGCAGGCCTTCAGCCGGTCGGAATCCAATGCCATTAAAAGATTTGTTACGTCTCAGGAAGACCGGACTCGGCTTGCATATGACAAAAGAACATCTTTTTTAAAGCGGCAATGTGTGTTTGCCGGAACCACTAACAAGAGTGAGTTTTTAAAGGATGATACCGGTAATCGGAGGTTTTGGCCGGTTGAGGTTAAGGAGGAAGGGCGGTCCAAAAATGTTTTTAAGGACTTAGCCCAGGAACGTGATCTGATATGGGCTGAGGCCGTTGTACTATGGAGAGACCGAAAAGAGTCTATATATTTGACCGAGGAAGAGGAAGAGTTGGCCAGAATAGAGCAGGAAGAACATAGAGAGATTAACGAAAAAGAAGGTTTGATTTTAAACTACCTGGATACCTTGTTACCTGAAGGTTGGGACAGTATGGACCTGTATGAACGTAGGAGTTTTCTTCAGGGAGCTGACGTAATAGAAGGTACGGAAAGGAGAGACAAGGTATGTGTATTGGAAATATGGTGTGAGTGTCTGGAAAAGAATAGATCGGATCTGAGAAAAACAGATTCTTTAGAAATTAATGCGATTTTAAATAGTTTGGGTGGATGGAGTGGCAGGGATAAAAACAGAGAGTATTTTATTTTATACGGACGGCAAAGGGTTTTTAGGAGATTAAGGTGATGGGACAAACAGGACAAACGGGACAAACTTTTTTTGGACTTTGTCCCACAAAAAAGTGGATGTAATCAATAGGTTGAAGCCTCTTGGGACAAACGGGACAAACTTTTTAGGGTATGGGTTATTTATTAAGATTAGGAAGGCATATAGGCTTTACGCTGTCCCTAAAGTGATGTTTTGCCTATATAGGGGATTGTTGTCCTGTTTGTCCCATAGAGCCTGTATACATTGAAAAATCAACATTTGATGTGGGACAAACTTTTTTCCGACTTTGTCCCATAAAATAAGCAAGAAAAAGGTGGTTAAATATGAAAATTTATGAGGATGGTGAGCTGACAGAAAACAAAAAATGTTGCATATGTGAAACAGATAGAGAAGTTTTTTATAGTGGAAAATTAGATGCTTTTATGTGTAAAAGGTGCATGTGTAAAATATTAGAAAGGATAGGACATGTAGAGAAAAAATAGGAGTGATGTAATTGGCTTATAAAAAATGGACATCTGAAGAAATAGATTATCTTAAAGATAAATGGAATGTAGAGACAACAGAAAATATTGCGATATCTTTAGACAGATCCTATAATTCTGTAATGAATAAAGCTCTATATATTGGTTTAGGTCCAAACAACAAAAAGAAGATAGCAAAAAGAAACCGGACTAAAGAAGAGGAAAACTATTTAATGGAAAATTGGGGTAGTATCAGTATCCCTACAATAGCGAAAAATTTAGACAGAACAGTATCAGCAATACAAAATAAAGCTAGGCAGTCAAATCTAGGCCCTTTTCTCGAATCCGGGGATTACATAACCATCAATCAATTAATGATAGCGGTGATGGGAGATTATATAGGTAAAGGCTATACACTGAAACAATGGATTGACAAAGGCCTTCCTGTAAAAACAAAAAGAGTAAATAGAAACAGTTTCAAAATTATATACCTCCATGATTGGTGGGATTGGGCCCAGATGAATAGTACATTAATAGATTTTTCCAAGCTAAAACCATTGATGTTAGGTAAAGAACCTAAATGGTTAGAGGACCAGAGAAGAGCAGATCAGGAAAATGCGTTTTTCAAAAGAAGTCCCTGGACACCAAGCGAGGATGATTTATTAGCTACGTTGTTAGATACCTATAGATACACGTACCGAGAACTGTCCTTAAGATTAAACCGAACCGAGGGAGCTATCAAAAGACGAATGATAGATTTAGGGATAAAAGCAAGGCCGATTAAGATGTCTAATCACAATCCTTGGACAGAGGAAGAAACAAAATTATTGATAGACCTCTACCATAAGGGTCACTGTCGTAATACTATGGCCAATTATATAGATAGATCCTCTCAAGCCTGCAGTGGGAAAATAGAAAGGCTTATAAAAGAAGGCGTGATTTTTCCCCGATCGGAGTTTAGGACATCATGTTAGAAAAAAAGATTGAAAATGAATTAAAAAAACAAATAGAACAAATAGGAGGAAGGGCCTTTAAATTTCTATCTCCGGGTAATAACGGGGTACCGGACAGAATGATTCTATACAAAGGGAAATGTTATTTTGTAGAACTGAAAAAACCGGGAGAGATTCCGAACAAATTACAAAAAGCTGTTCATAGAAAATTTAAAAAATTAGGATTTGATGTTTATATTATAGACAGTTTAACGAAGGTAGGTGATTTTATAAATGAAGTTCATATCACATGATTATCAAGAAGTTGCAAAAGATTTCGTGTTAGATAAAAATGCAGCAGGATTATTTTTGGATATGGGCTTGGGGTAAGACAATTATTACTTTAACAGCTATAGAGGAACTTAAAAATAATTATTTAGAAGAAATGAAAATCCTAGTCATAGCACCTAAGAGAGTAGCTGAAGATGTATGGACCTCTGAACATGAAAAATGGGACCACGTAAAGAATTTAAAAATAGTCGAAATTATGGGCACACCTAAACAGCGGAAGTTAGCCCTAGAAAAAGAAGGGGACATCTATATAATTACCCGGGATAATATTGCATGGTTAGTAGAATTGTTGGGTAGGAGTTGGGATTTTGACACGGTAATAATAGACGAGCTATCAAGTTTTAAAAGCCATCAGAGTAAGAGATTTAAAAAACTGAGGATAGTAAGACCTTTTATCAAACGAATCTTGGGTCTGACCGGGACTCCGGTCCCGAATGGTTATAAGGATCTGTGGAGTCAAATATATCTTTTGGACCGGGGGGAGAGATTAGGCAAAACCGTTACAGAGTATAGGAGAAGATATTTTAATACTTTATACCGGCCCGGATACAATGAGTACGAACTAAAAGAAGGGGCGAAGGATGAGATAGATGCGGTAATAAAGGATCTGTGTATTTCTATGAAAGCTAAGGATCATTTAAAACTAAAAAAACCTCTAATTATAAAACGTATGGCCGGACTCAGTGAAAAAGAATTTAAAACTTATAAGAAAATGGAAAGAGATGCGGTCCTTGAATTTGAAGATGAAGACATAACAGCTTTAAATGCGGCGGCCGTAACGAACAAATTATTACAGCTGGCAAACGGGGCGGTGTATACAGATGATAAAGATGTCATAGAGACACACAATAAAAAGTTGGAGGTCCTGGAAGAGCTGATAGATGAAGCAAATGGTGAACCGGTTTTAGTCTTTTATAACTTCAAACATGATAAGGATCGAATTAAGGATCGAATTATTGAAAAGTTTGGGGATGATGTTAGGATCCTGGACACCGAACAGGACATTAAAGATTGGAACGATAAAAAAATTAAAATCTTGTTAGCACATCCCGCATCCGCAGGGCACGGATTAAATTTACAAGATGGTGGCAGTATTATAATCTGGTTTGGACTAAATTGGAGCCTGGAGCTTTACCAGCAGGCTAATGCAAGACTTGTAAGACAAGGACAAAAAGAAACAGTACGAATATATCATATTATCACCAAAGATACGATTGATGAGAGGGTGCTTGAAGTTTTAGAAGGCAAACATATAAGACAAGAAGAGTTACTTCAGAAACTAAAAGCAGAGATAAGGGGGTTGAAATGAGAACGTGTAATGAAAAAACAGATAAATTTGTTCCCGGAAACTTCGCAGTGAGAAATCTGAAAAACTATGAGATTGATATAGGTAAAAAATATAAACACTACAAACGAAAAGCTGGCAGAGGGAAAGAAGCAAAACAGGTAGTAGTACGGAATTGCATAGCAGTACAAAATACAGAAAGATACGTATTAGTTCAGTATGAAGATTACAGAGACTGTATCTTAAAAGTGGATCTAATGTTAGGCTTGGAAAGATTAGAGAGAGTTTAGGAGGGGGAGAATAATGCCATTTGGTTGAGGAAAAGAAATACGTCCAGTGGATGAAAACAAACTAAAACAACACCAAGAAGAGCTGGAACAACATCAAAGAGAGTTGGAAATAGAAATACTTGAAAGATTAGCAGAATACGAAAAAGAAAATATTAGTCAATTTCCAGGATACCAGGCCGGGGTCCGGGAGGGCCGTAGTCAAGAACGAGGCTATTGGATACAAGCCTTGAGTAACATGAAAGAGATTGACGAAACTCTTTTAGGCCGGATAATTGGAAAAACAGCGAAACTGTATGAGGAGGAATATAATAATGTTGATTAAAATTAGTACACAGGAAGCGCTTGAAATGTTGACAGATAACGATTTGATAGAAAAAGTATTTGTTAAGCTATCGACCGGATATCATAAGGTATACGAAATTTATTGGTATTTTGGAAAGACAACCGGCAATGAATCATATGACGGGAAAGCAAATGTTAACCTGGCAGAGTTTTACAAAGAAGTTGATGACAATGAAATGCTGATGCTGGCAGAAGCAAAACAAAAATCTGAATATGACCGGGGAGTTAAGACTGGATACAAACAGGCTAAACAGGATCTGGCAGAAATAGATGAATCAGATAGACTAAAATTAGATAAAGTGGATGCCGAGTTAAAATGTATGCCGCAAGGTGCGTACATGTCAAAAGGATATGAACAGGGGGAATAACAATGGAAATAAAATACATTAGTAGAGACGAGGCGAGCAAAATAATAGAAACCCGGAAGCCCCGGGGCCTGTTTTATGAAACGGACAACGGCTTTTATGTTGGCATAGATAATTCAAATGGTGACGCCTGGGTAGAGGAATTCAAGACAAAAGAAGAATGTTTTAATTGGCTACGTGGGGAAAGGGAGAGGACTGTAGAGGAAAAAGAGGAATATCTGACCGAACTTGAGAGAAAACAGCTGAAAATAATTGATCACTATGGAGCAGATTGGCAATTAGATAGATTGGTTGAAGAGTGCAGCGAGTTAATAAAAGTCATAATGAAGGTAAAAAGAGAATCAAGTTATTTTATCTGTGATGACATGATACAAGAAGTTGCAGACGTAAAAAACTTAATAAGACAGTTGGAATTAAAGCATGAGTATTTCAAAGATTCTATTAATTTCATGATAGAGCAGAAAGTAGACAGACAGTTAGAACGAATTAAGGGGGAGGGGTAATGGGATTTGTGATTGGGGTATTATGTGGTGGTTTTCTTGGAATATCAATTATGTGTATATTTATTGTGGCAGGATATAACGAAGAATAG
>DASRMN010000021.1:0-2682 GCA_035647935.1 Clostridia bacterium
ACACAAAAAAAGCATAATTAACCAGAGGGAAATAGGGCACGATTCTTTGACATTTTCTAATGCCTTAAGGGCATCTCTCAGACAGGATCCTGATGTTGTTTTGGTTGGAGAAATGAGGGATTTGGAAACCATAGGCATAGCCTTGACTGCTGCTGAAACAGGGCATTTAGTGTTATCTACATTGCATACATTAGGCGCGGCAAAAACCATAGATAGAACGATAGATGTATTTCCACCACATCAACAGCGGCAGGTCCGTGTTCAACTTGCCTCTACTATAGAAGGTATTATTTCTCAGCAACTATTGCCGAAGACGGATAATTCAGGAAGAGTAGCGGCATTTGAGATAATGATAGCTACACCTGCAATTAGAAACCTGATCAGGGAAGGAAAAACCCACCAAATACAGACGAATATTCAAACAGGAAATAAATTCGGAATGCAAACTATGGACAATTCCTTGCTAGAATTATATAAAGAAGAAATAGTAGACCGGGAAACCGTTTTGGCCCGTGCAATGGATATGGAATCGATCAAAAGATATCTATAACAGACATTATAAAGGAAAGTATAAACAGCGCCTGCAAAGGATCTGCGTGACAAAAACAGGGGGTGTAACTTTGGTAACATATACATACAAATACAAAGCGATTACAAACGAAGGCAATTCTTTGGAGGGCACATATAATGCCAAAAATAGAGAAGAAGTAATATTGATGTTAAGGGAAAATAAATATTTTCCTGTCAATATTGAGGAAGCCGAAGAAGAAAAAGATATAAGGGATCTCCAAATTTTCGACAGGGTTAAAGCAAAAGATATAGCTGTGTTTTGTAGGCAATTTTACACTATGTTCAACGCAGGTGTGACGATAGTAAATTGTTTAGATGTTTTACGTCAACAAACCGAAAATAAAAAATTGAGACATGCAATTGGACAGGTTTATGGGGAAGTGCAAAAAGGGTTGACCTTTTCAGAAGCGCTGGAAAATCACACGAAAATATTTCCGGAACTATTGATAAACATGGTAGAAGCCGGAGAGGTAAGCGGTAATCTGGATACCATAATGGATAGGATGGCCAATCACTATGAAAAGGAATTTAAAATAAATAATAAAATAAAGGGTGCTATGGTATACCCTGCTATATTAAGTATTGTTGCCATCGGAGTAGTAATTTTTTTAATAACATTTGTTATGCCCACATTTATGGAGATGTTCGAAGGGAGCGATATTTTGCTTCCCGCACCTACAAGGTTACTTCTCACGCTTAGTGACATGCTAAAACAGTATTGGTACCTATTTATAATCGGATTTGCCTTGATTGTACTTAGCATTAAACAGGCATTAAAAGTGGAAAGAGGAAGGCTGCTAATGGATACTTTACAATTTAAACTTCCGGTAATAAAGGGAATTACAGAAAAAATAGTCACATCTAGGTTTACAAGGACACTTTCTACCCTATCATCCAGCGGAGTCCCACTTTTACAGTCCCTAGAAATTGTTGCAAATGTAGTGGGCAACAAGGTAGTCGGGGATGGAATAAATACATCAAAAGAGGAAGTAAGAAAAGGCTCAAATCTGTCGGGTACAATCAAAAATATCGGTGTTTTCCCTCTTATGGTTACATCCATGATAGAGGTAGGAGAAGAATCGGGAGCGCTGGATGAGATACTGGAGAAAACAGCGACTTTTTACGATGAAGAACTTGAGGCCGCCCTACAAAAATTAACGGCCATGATAGAACCGCTAGTGATTGCGGTTATGGCGGTAGTAGTCGGATTTATAGTTATTTCAATGGTGCTGCCTATGTTTGATATGTATGATACATTGGGGGGATAAAATGTATTAGGTGTAAAAACAAACATCATTACATCGTAGGGGGTGAGGGGTAAGAGCGTATATAGGAGATAGAAGGGGCAAGGAGGCTGTTGTAAATTAAAGATATTAAAAAACATTAAAAAGGAAGAAATTAGATGATCAAATTTTTTATAAAACAACTTAACAAAAAAGGATTTACATTGATTGAATTGATTGTGGTGATTGCGATTTTAGGAATTTTGGCAGCGACTTCAGTGCCACAAATAGGAAGATTTCGCACTATGGCTGCTATAAGTGCACATAATGCTAATGTTAGAACATTAGAAGGTATAGCTAGTATGTATTTGGCAGAGAAAGGAATATCGGAAGATAAAAATAGAACAATAACATCTGAGGTTACCGATGGTGAAGACAATCCGTTTAGGGAATATGTGACTGAATGGCCTGAAGTACCGAGTATGTTGGTAAACAAAACATTTGAAAAAATCGATGAAGATGAAGTGGGAATTACCGGTAAATATATAGTTGAAATAAAAGGTGATGAGGTAACTGTATCACCTGAACGGATACCGGATGGTTTTACTCTGAAGAATTAACAGTGCCGGACACTAAGTTATTGAAATTAAGGGGGAAGAAGAAATGCTGGATTTAATATTTATATTTATCTTGGGATTATTAACAGGTTCCTTTTTAAATGTATGCATTTATAGAATACCCATTAGCAAGCCGATTACTTTTTCTTCTTCCCATTGCACAAGTTGTAATACCGAGCTTAGGCCCTTGGATTTAATTCCCGTTCTGAGTTATTTGCTTTGTAAAGGAAAATGCAAATATTGCGGGGAGAGGGTTCCCCCACAATATTCTC
>DASRMN010000022.1:0-3190 GCA_035647935.1 Clostridia bacterium
GACAGAATCGGTTGTGTGCAACCCTTTTATCTGTTATTTATTAAAAAAACTATATTGTCCGCATCGTGATAAATGAAAATATTATTCCCCGACAAGGGCAGATGATTTTATCTGTCTAAGGTGGGGGATAATATAGTGACAAATAAAATATCTACTTGTAAAACGCACACAAGAAAACTATAATTAAGTATGTGATTAATCACGTCTGCAAAATGAAAGGAGAGTAACCAATGAAATTTGACATGCTAAAGGCAGGCGACCCGGAAATCTATGATGTAATTATGAAAGAGACACAAAGGCAGAGGAATAACATTGAATTGATTGCATCGGAGAACTTTGTTACAGAAGCGGTAATGGAGGCCATGGGGAGCCAATTAACAAATAAATATGCGGAAGGATACCCCGGAAGAAGGTATTATGGCGGCTGTGATATAGTAGACATTGCCGAAAATCTGGCAAGAGACAGGCTTAAAAAGTTATTTAACGCTGAGCACGCCAATGTACAGCCCCATTCAGGGACAAGTGCCAATATGGGAATATATTTTGCTGTACTGAAACCCGGAGATACGGCCTTAGGAATGGATCTATCTCAAGGGGGACATTTAACTCATGGTAGTCCGGTAAGTATTTCCGGTACATACTATAATTTTGTTGCTTATGGGGTTGATAAAGAAACCCATTTAATTGACTATGATGAAGTGAGAAAGATTGCTATCGAGGCTAAGCCAAAACTTATTGTAGCCGGTGCTACCGTATATCCGAGAAAAATTGATTTCAAAAAATTCAGGAAGATTGCGGATGAAGTCGGGGCATATCTGATGGTAGATATGGCGCATATTGCGGGGTTGATTGTAGCGGGATTACATCAAAATCCCTGTGAATATGCGGACTTTGTTACTACAACGACACATAAAACACTGAGGGGCCCAAGAGGCGGAGCAATCTTATGTAAAGAAGAACACGCAGGTATTGTTGACAAGGCAATATTCCCGGGAATACAGGGCGGCCCATTGATGCATATTATAGCCGCTAAGGCCGTTTCATTTAAGGAGGCTTCAACCCCGGAATTCAAGGAATATCAACAACAAATTATAAAAAATGCTAAAAGGCTGGGAGTAGAACTGGCAAAGAGGGGATTTGACCTTATTTCAGGCGGTACTGACAATCATTTGTTGCTTGTCGATTTGAGAAATAAAAACATCACAGGCAGGGATGCAGAAAAGTTACTGGATAAAGTGGGGGTTACTCTCAACAAAAATACCATACCGTATGACCCGCAGAGCCCGTTTATAACCAGCGGCATCCGTATCGGAACTCCTGCAGTTACCACAAGAGGAATGAAAGAGAAAGATATGGTGAGAATTGCGGAAATTATAAGCACCATTATAGATGATCCGAAAAAGGTTGACGAAGCTTCGCAAATGGTAAAAGATCTCTGTCAAAACTTTAAATTATATGAATAAGGTATAAAAACATTCCGTTAAGAAGCACAAATATTTTTGCAATCAACGCAATAATATCTGTGCTTTTTTTATGGTTCGATCCAATTCATGCGACCGATATTTATATTACCGCTAATATTATTACTAAAACATAAAGCAATTGCATATGTTCACTTTGTGTAGCAATTTCTTTTTTGAGTTCGGCATTTTCTTCCCTTACACTGCTCAATTCAATATTTAATCTGTCTATTCCGGCGGTATCGATAATAACATCGGCGGTAGTGTCAATAATATCCTGTGCATTTTTAAGTTCCCTGATTTCTTCCTCTAGGGAGAAAACCAGATCGCTGAAGGAACGTATTTCATCATCCTTAAAGTCTAATTGTTCTTCCAGTTCTCTTATCTTGCTGTTGTAATTTTTTATCCTATCATCATATTCTTTTACCATATTGTTATATTCTTCAATTTGTGATGTTAGATCTCTTCTTGAAGGGCCTGAAGTTTCTTCCATGAAGGTATTAGGGTTCGGGTCCGATCTTTCCTTGGGTATAAAAGTGCTATGGTTATGTTGGTATTTCATCATTATTTTCACCTCCAAATCCCAGGAACTGTATGCAGGGATAAGGGGTCCCAAAGACATAGTCGCACAGAATGTTTTTTTTATTGTTAATGGGACTCCCAATGTAGCGGTATCGTTTGAAGTCAATTTTTTTAGTGTTTTCATGAATATAGGGTTCAGACCAGTTTTCTCCCATGTCTGTTGAGCAACATGAGACAATCTTACCCATCTCTGTCCACATAGCCCACAATACATTTTTATAATAGATCAGAACCGGAAAAGAACAACTTGACTTTGAGGATAGGGAAACAGGTTTTAACTCACCCACCAATATTTTGTCAATGTCCAGTTTTAAATACTGTACAGTCAGATATTCTTCATCAAATCTGCTCCAGATAAGATGCAATATTTCAGTATTTTGAAGCAAACCATCTATATATATTTTTTTATCTTTAGAGGATGTGACACATAACGGTTCGGACCACTGCTCGGTAGGCATATCGAATTTAGAAATAAATATCTGTTCATATTCCTTATTTATAGATGAATACATCAAAGTCATCTTATTATTGCCATCATCTATAAAAATTTTGAAAGGGTTAATATACTCATGGTTATCTGCGGTAGTAATATGGTTGGCACTGTATTTTTTGTTATGGAACTTTAAATGGAGTAAATAGGCTCTGTTTTTGGGTTCGTTATGTAATAAATAATAAAATATATGAATTTGGTTTTTCACATGTTTTATTATGGGGTACATAACTCTTTGCTCTTCCGGATAGCAAAAAATTGAATAGTTCACCCATGTACCGTCTAGATATTGGTGATAATAAAGGGACCCATCTTCGTTATAACTGACAATATGTATATTTTCATTGTCATCAACATCCAAATGAAAACTTTCAGTTGCCCGGTTAAATGCTAATTCTTTTTCCTTCCATCCGCGTTTTTCGTCTGAAGCTATATATTCAATATGTTTTTGTTCATTCAGATAAAAGTTAAAGATCGTTCCAAGTTTATTTTCGAATATAAACTCGTGTCCTCTTACGAAAGCCATAATATCACTTCCTATTTGTTATAGAAATGGAGGTTAAAATTGCTGTCCTGTTCCTGAAAACAAAAAAAACATCATATAAAATTCTGAAGGTATCTGTTTGCTATTAAAATATATGCAGGATAAATATAAAAA
>DASRMN010000023.1:0-2889 GCA_035647935.1 Clostridia bacterium
GTATAATAACCATAACAGATACGGCAGGAAAGGTAATTGGGAATTTATCGGAAAGCGAAATCATAGATGCTATTATTGAGCATAATAGTAATATAACCTTAGGGGAGTTTTATGAACTAATTCATTTGTCGTCCCGGGACGAACAGGATATGTTCGGATCATAAAAGGTCCTTGTTTAAATTAAGTATACATTGTTTTTTTATGTTATTATATATAGGCAGACAAATGCCAAAACCAAAGATTAAAATGAATTTTGAAGGGAGAAAATTAATGGGGAAATTGCAAATTGACAATTTATTATATAGGGTTGAAAAACCTGCCAGATATTTGGGTAATGAGTTAAACAGTGTTCATAAAACAATAGATAAAAATATAGTTCGCTTTGCTTTTTGTTTTCCCGATATTTATGAAATAGGAATGAGCCATTTGGGAATGCAAATCCTATATCATTTATTAAATAAGCAGAAAAATATTTTTTGTGAAAGAGTATTTGCACCTGCTATTGATATGGAGAAGCAAATGAGAGATAATAATGTTCCCTTGTTTGCCTTGGAAAGTAGACAACCCATTAGAAATTTTGATTTTATTGGGTTTACATTACAATATGAACTGAGTTATACTAACATATTAAATATGTTGCGCTTGGCAGGGGTACCCATATACAGTGCGGAACGGGGGGAAGGGGATCCTATCGTAATAGTCGGGGGACCTTGTGCATATAATTGTGAACCTATAGCCGACTTTATTGATATAGCTGTGTTGGGGGAAGCAGAAGAGGCCATCTTGGAAATTATGGATCTGTATAGTAAAATGAAAGAGGGAGATTATAATAGATTTGAATTTCTGAAGAGGGCTGCCCTAGTTGAAGGGGTGTACGTTCCTTCGTTTTATGATGTGGTTTATAATGATGACGGAACCGTCAAGGTTGTCAGCCCAAAATATAAGGGTGTGCCTAGAACGATACGCAAAAGAATTGTTGAAAATCTAGACAATGTTTTTTATCCTGAGGAGATTATCGTACCGTATTTAAATATTGTACATGATAGAATTATGTTAGAAATATTCAGGGGATGCATCAGAGGATGCCGTTTTTGTCAAGCCGGATTTATATATAGACCCGTCAGGGAGAAATCTTTTGACAGGTTACAGGAACTAGCAGGGAAACTTATTTCTAATACAGGATACGGGGAGATTTCTTTAGCATCTCTAAGCACCGGTGATTATTCGGAGTTGGCGGAGATAGTCAAACATTTAATGGAGGAATATGGGGATAAAAGAATAGGCATATCTTTGCCATCCTTGAGGCTGGACAGCTTTTCATTGCAAATAATTAAAGAAATACAAAGGGTGAAAAAAACCGGGTTAACCTTTGCGCCGGAAGCAGGGAGTCAAAGACTCAGGAATGTTATTAACAAGGGAATTACAGAAAGTGATTTAATTGATGCCGTTAAAGATGTTTTTCATTCCGGCTGGAACAACATAAAATTATATTTTATGATTGGCCTTCCTATGGAAACAGATGAGGATATACTGGAAATTAAAGAGTTAGTTTTTAAAGTAGTCAATGAGTACTACGAGGTACCCAAGGAGCAAAGGGGAAGGAGGCTAAACGTTACAGTAAGCGCTTCGACATTTGTACCAAAACCTTTTACCCCATTTCAATGGGAGCCCCAGTCTACACAGGAAGAAATTTGTGCAAAACAAAAACTGCTGGCATCGAATATCAGAAATAAAAATGTTACACTTGATTATCATGACCCTAAAACAAGTTTTTTAGAAGCTGTGTTTGCCCGGGGGGATAGAAGGCTTTCCAAGGTGCTGGAACTTGCCTCGGGGGAAGGATGTAAGTTTGACGGCTGGATGGAATATTTTGATTTTGACAAATGGATGTCCGCATTCGAAAAGGCAAATATTGACCCTGCTTTCTATGCTAACAGATGTAGGGGGTATGACGAGGTATTACCATGGGACCATATTGATGTAGGGGTCAGTAAGCAATTTTTGATGAGAGAAAATGAAAATTCTAAACAAGCTAAGGTTACACCCAACTGCAGGGTAAACTGTGCGGGATGCGGTATTAATCAGGTTTTTGCGGGGGGAATATGCTAATGGCGATCATGCGTTCAAGATTTTACAAAAAAGGCGATATGGTATTTATCTCTCATTTAGACTTAATAAGGATTTTCGAGAGAGCAACCAGAAGGGCGGACATACCCATTGATTATACCCAAGGGTTTAACCCCCATCCCATTATGGCATTTGCTATGGCACTAGGGGTAGGGGTGGCCAGTGAGGGCGAGTATATTGACATGCAATTGAGCAATAATATGGATAGTGGGCTGTTTATGAAAAAGTTAAACAGTGTTTTGCCGGACGGATTAAAAATAATTAAAGGTAAAATTATTACAGATAATGCAAGATCATTGATGTCCATAATACGCAGTTCAACTTATCTGGTTAAACTGAGGGCTAAGAAATTGTTGAGTGAAGCAGATATAAAACAACACATAGACAATCTTTTAGACAGAGAAATAATAATAGAATTAAGGCAAAAAAAACAAAGACGCGGACGTAAAAATAGAAAACCTGAACCCAAGAAGGTTAACATTAGGCCTCTTATTAAAAGCGTAGAACTATTTTTATTAGACGGGCATGAGGTTTTATTGAAGATGCATCTGGTGGCCGGCAGCCAAGGTAATCTTAAGCCTGAAGTGGTTGTTGATAAATTATGTGAATTGGCTGATTTACCCATAGAACAGCATGAAACCAGAGTTAAAAGGTTGGGTTTATTTATAAATGGAGGTAATAAATTTTTAACCCCTTTAGATGAGGAAGCGTGGAATATATGAATCAAATTATAGTGGATGTAGGTATTAGTGAAAATAGATT
>DASRMN010000024.1:0-3919 GCA_035647935.1 Clostridia bacterium
CCCCTATGCCTGCCTTTTGCCATTATAATGTACTTATTATACATACCCTTCCAACAAGGTTACTAATTTATTATAATTTTTTCCCGGAACCTCTAAATATTTTAATTCTCCCCTCAGAGAAGACATATCAATATATCCTGCAATATATCCATTAATACGAGCAACTAATGTCGAAGAAACAAACTCATCAAAACTGTCGTACATTGGTCTCAATTCCTTATATACCCTTGATGTGTTTTGTAAATAGTATTTTTGATGGTGTTTTTCCGCAGGATAAAAATTTTCAAATTGCACTATTTCCGTATATAGTATTCGCCCTTTTCTTTCTTCAAACTGCTTTTTAATTTTAATCGCTTCATGTTTTTGTATATCATCATGGCAAAAAATGATAGACATATATTGCCTTCCGGTCATATATGTCGGACTATGTGCATTCCAAAATATATTTAAAAGTTCCTTATAACTTATAATATCCGGATCATAAACAATTTTAACTGTTTCCGTATGGTCAACTAGGTCATGATAACTGGGGTTAGTCGTGGTTCCCCCGGCATACCCCACCACAGTACTGATTACTCCTTTTAGGCTCCCAAACAGAGCGTCCGGTCCCCAAAATCAGCCCAGGGCAAGGGTTGCTGTAGAAAATTTATTATCATTTGAAATGTCTATATCAATCCCTCCTTAACAAACAGACTAATTATAATTTAAAACCTCTGTATACAATATGATGCCCATTTTAATAATTTTCAACTCTTTATAGAAAATAACACTTCCAAATTCGGTGCCCATTGCATTTTTACCCAGCGATCCGGCATTCAAATTTTTTTAAAATTTGCTTGACAGTAATCATTGTTTTTCCCCTTTACTTTATCTTGATATTTTTGTAGATGATAATCTAAAAAAGACCCTAGATTCCGAGATTGCTCCCTTGTCCAGTGGGTCTTTTTTAAATAATTTGGCTGCATTAAAAATTGCAGAAATATTTATTATAAAGCTTTTCCGCCTCCACATTTAATTGATGTATAAATGACCGGTATCTATTCAATAAATCTTCGCCCTTTTTTGTAAGTCTGGCACCGCCCCCATCTTTACCGCCTATTACAGTTTCAAATAAAGGAAATCCCAACTCCTTTTCCGTATTTTTGATTATCCTCCATCCCTTACTGGGGGATAGGTTCATAGTTCTATAGGCTTGAGACAGGCTGCCCGTATTTTGAACCAACTCCATAATTTGAGCAACACCCGGGCCAAAAACAGAATCGTTAAATATAACTTTAATTTTAGTATTAAAGTTTAATTTTTCGCTACTATTATAAACCATTTAGATTTCTCCCTTAACTAAAAATATATGAAAATATTATAGCATAAGGCAAAAATGATTACAACTGTACACATTTATGATTTTTATAACAGAAAATTAGGAGGCCGGCAATTCGGACCGCTTTTTATAAAGCAAGAAGTAGAAAAATGGCGCCCCCAAAACCGCCGTAAAAATACCGACCGGAATCTCCAAAGGTTGAAAAAGGGTGCGTGCCAAAGTATCGCTTATAGTCAACAATAGGCTGCCCAAGATGCCGGATAAAATCACCAGATACCGATAATCATTGCCAACCATCATCCTGGCGGTATGAGGAGCCACAATGCCTATAAAACCGATCGTGCCGGCCACGCTTACCGCACTGCCGGCTAAAATAGAGGCGTTGATTATAATAAGCAACCTGGAGATTTCAACAGACAATCCTAGGCTTTTGCCAACTTCCTCCCCTAATAAAAATAAATTGACCCTGGGACTGAGAAGAACGGCCGCCAACCCTCCCGCCAAGCTATAGGGCCAAATTAAATTAAAATAAGGCCAACCGCGGCCAATTAAACTTCCCGCCAACCAGGTATAAGTGATACCCAAATCATCACTATGTAAAATCATAAGTGCCGAAGTGAAAGCAGATAAAAGCGCACCTAAAGCAACCCCCGCCAAAATAATGGTTATACCGGAACTACGCCCCTCACGCCTGGCAAGTGCATAAATGATCAATCCGGCCAGCAAGGCTCCCAGAAAAGCAGCCGATGGAAGAACTTTCATATTCCTTGGCATCAGAGACATGACGATGACTGCTGCCAGTCCCGCGCCTGAATTTGCACCGATAATATTGGGCGAGGCAAGGGGATTACGCAAAATCCCCTGCAGCAAAGCCCCTGCAATAGCCATATTAAAGCCAACCATCATTGCTACCAGCGTACGCGGCAACCTGACATTCCAAACAATATGCTGTATCAATTGTTCCTGACTTCTTCCCCGAAAAACATCCAACACCTCATGTGGAGAAAAAGATAAAGTTCCATTAAGGATACTCAAAATAAAAGCCATAAACAATAATAAAATAAATAAAATAATCCAAAAAAAACGATTCTTTTTTTTCAACCGCTCCAATCTGACTTTTGACGAAACATGATCAGCCATATTCACCCTGCCCCTTTAAAACGCTTCCGGAACAATTAATTTTGCCATAACATCCAATGCATCCAATATCCTAATTCTTCCGGGCGATACATTGTCGGGCACAATATAAATATGACCATTTTTTACAGCGGACAATTGTTTCCACATCGGATCATCCTGATACATAGCCAATAACTCCTCAGGGCTTATGCTCTTGGATTCTTGTTGCCCCTCACCACCTGTTTTCCCTTGTTGACCTTCACCACCGGATTTATTTCCCCCATTTCCTTGTTGCCCCTGGCCACCCTGTTTCCCGCCGTTTCCCCCCTGTCCGCCTTCAGATGCACTTCGAAAACCGGGCTGTAAAATTAAGAGAGCATCCGGATCCTTTTGTATAACAGTTTCAATATCAAAATTAACAAATCCGGCTTTGGTAGTCTTTGCAACTTCCTCCGGGACAATATTTTCTAAACCCAAAAGAGAAAGTAACCTTCCCCAAAAACAAAAGGTCTGCGCCGCTCGAACAGATTGACTGCCGCCCTGGATTAATAAAGCTGTTTTAATAGGTGATTCTGCCAATTTTTCTTGCAAACTTTCTGCTTTTTCTCGAATTCTTTGAACACAAACATCCGCTTCAGCCTCGCAACCGAGAACCTCACCGACTAAATCTATTCTTCCGATCAGTTGATCCTCCGCCTTTCCGGGGTCTATATAAAAAACAGCTGCCCCTGTAGCCTCCAAACTGTCTTGTATCTGACCATGATTACTTGCGTGAGCAATAATTAAATCCGGAGCTAATTTATTGATCATTTCAATATTAGGTGAATTCTCAAAGGAGATCCCCGGTAAATCCTGTGCCTCGGGACGTGGAACTATATATTCGCTAACCTTTCCCACGGGAATAACCCCTAGCTCAAAGACCATCTCCATCATAGCAGAATTTAAGGCCAATACTCGTTGAGGTTGGACCGGGACCTCGACTTCACGCTCTAAATCATCCTTAAGCAAGTGCACCTTAACCTGTTTATCCCCTGCATCAGAGGAATCATTTTCGCTATAAACACCATCGCCCTGTTTTTTCCCACATCCTATTGCCGTAATACAAAAAACAAACATTAATAAAACAGCTAAAAAAACTTTTTTCTTATTCATTAAATTATTCCCCCCTAAAAATAAATTTTTTAACTCTCTTTAGCTTTTGTGATTTCAATCCAGTGACCGGGCTCATTTTCCGCATCAGAAAGCAGACAGCAATTTGCAATTCCCGTTTTCCTTACCAATTCCTCCAGCTCCGCTCCCTTGAGGAATCCCTTATGCCCCTTTTTCTCCAACTCTTCGCGTCTCCTGCCCTTTAAACGCTTACGCATGGTATGCGGGGTATAACGTCCTAGACCACCGCCAACAAAAGCTATTCCTCCCGGTTTCAAGATCCGGTTTATTTCTTGCAACCCTTTGACCTGATCCTGCCAAAACCAAAGTGAA